>NZ_JAIUMX010000034.1:0-32332 GCF_022565315.1 Cyclonatronum sp.
AACTTCCGTTACAGAAACTTTAGTGTTTTTGCACTGCTTGATGCTCAGATTGGTGGTGAAATCTACAACCAGACCCGTCAATGGGCTTACCGTGACCTGATGCACTTCGACCAGGATCAGCGCGGCAAAGCCGAAGACCGTAAGAAGCCGATTGCTTACTACGAAACCCTGTACGCTCAGAACCAAACCAGCGGACACTTTGTAGAAGACGGAACTTACCTCAAACTTCGTGAGCTTGCGCTGCGCTATTCATTTGATTCTTCACAACTTCAGCCTGTATTCGGGAACGCTGTGAACAGAATCAATATTAGCCTCATAGGCAGAAACCTGCTCACGTTCACTAACTACTCTGGTTTCGATCCTGAAGTAGGTCGCGAGAGCGCAACCGTTCTCCGTTTCGACTCCTTCGATTACCCGAACTTCCGTACACTTACAGGTAGCATCGAATTCCAATTCTAAAGCAAAACAGGAAAAAACATGAGAAACTTTAAATTTTTGAGCCTGCTTGTACTCGCAGGCAGCATGCTGCTGCTTACAAGCTGTCTTGATTTGGATGTTGAAAATCCAAATGCACCCGATGCCACAAGGGCACTCGGCTCTCCTGACGACGTTGAGGCGTTCGTAGGGAGCCAGTACCAGCAGTGGTGGAACGGTACCCAGAAAAACTACCCGGGCATGACACTCGCTGTTATGAGCGGTCATTCTACGGCTTCATGGGGTAACTTTGGTATGTTTGATCTTGGCGCTGTTCCAAGACAGGCATTCATCAACAGCCCGTCTTACGCTGATATCGGAATGTCTTCTGTGCCATGGTCAAACATGTACACAGCTATTTCATCTGTAAACGATGTTCTGTTTGCACTTGATAACGGACTTACCTTTCAGGGTGATACCCAAAACCGTGCACAAAGAATGGAAGCATTCGCACGTTTCATTCAGGGTGTATCTTACGGCGTGCTAGCCAATCACTTCGACAGAGCTTTCCTTGTTGACGAAACAACTGACCTCGAAGCAGTAGCTTTGGGACAGGTGGAGCTTCCGCTTTCTGATTATCAGGAAGTACTGGCTTTCGCTATAGCCAAGCTGGACCAGGCTATCGCAATCGCTGAAAGTTCTTCTTTCACGCTTCCGGAAGGTTGGGTGCGTGGTAACGCGCTTTCCAGCGCTGAGCTTGCAAATCTTGCACGTGCTTACAAGGCCCGCTACATCGTTAGCAACGCCCGCACCCCTGCTGAAAGAGATGCAATCAACTGGGGAGAAATTGCAAGCCTCACAGAGCAGGTACTGAACGGTCCGAATCTGTTCAATAATGCTGATAATGCATTCAGTGTACAGGCCGACGGTGATTTCTGGTGGTCACGCCCTCACTCACTTATGCAGGATGCAACCTGGCACCGTGCGTTCTATCCGCTTATTGGTCTGTACGACACAAGCGGACAATTCGAAACATGGATCAACCTGCCTCTGAACGGACTTGATTCCCCGCGTCGTGAGTTCATCCTTGCTTCTGCTGATGCCCGTATCAATGGCGTAAATGATTCAGGTGATTTTGACGGTACAGTTGCAGGTACGGATTTCCGTCTTGGTTCTGCCAACAACTTCCCTGAAGCACGCGGTCTGTGGAGACGTTCACGTCATCATCACTTCCGCAACCGTGAAATGTACGACAATGGTTTCGTAGGCCCGATGCAACACATGCGCCGCACTGAAATCACCATGTACCATGCAGAAGCGCAGCTGCGCCAAAACCCGGGCACCGTTCCGCAAATCGTTATTGATCTTGTGAACGAAACACGCGTTAACCGCGGTAACCTGCCTGCCCTTACTGCTGCTGACGGCTGGGATTATGCATTCAATGCAGTCCGTTACGAGTGGGGTATCGAAACCTATGCTACGCATGCCGGTCTTGAGTACTACAACGTACGCAGCTGGGGTAACTACAAAGGCAAAGACTTCGGTGCTATTCTCTCCGGTACGCCTACAATGTTCCCGATCCCTGCCAGTGAGCTTGAAATCCTTGAGATTGAAAACTACACATTTGGCGGCGGCGGAGAAGGTAGCGCAGCACGTGGCGTAATCGACGAAAACGGCCTGCGTGTTATGTCAGCAGCTATTCAGCGCTCAAATGAGCGTGCCAACCAGCTGCATGTAACCAAAGAGTAATATCTTAAACGATGAGTTCAGCAGAACTCGCCGGTTAAACTGATTGAAGGGCTGGCGGCGATTTTGTCCGTCAGCCCTTTATTTATTTGAGCAAACCTATTTTACGGCCCCAAGCCACCCTAAACACCCAGAGGAACAACTATGCAAAAAGCAGTGGTTAAACTTATCTGTGTTTTGGCCCTTCTCCTGTCAGTAAACGCCTGCGCCGGTTCCGGACAGTCGGGCGAACGGGAATACGTCTATCGGTCAAATATCGGTAACGCCACCGAACTCGACATGCAGCGCGTTATCCCAAGGTACATTTCAAGAATCAATTTTATAATGTACCGCGATAACATCACCCTCGAGGGCACATATTTCGAAACCGAATGGCGCGAACGGGCCCCCTTTGATGACGAAATTGCACTTGGTGCCACACAAGCCCAAAACATGATTGTTGTATCCAGCCGCGCCCCGACCGGTCAGGTTACTTCGGCACACAGGGCCCAAATCGAGATCTACAATCAGCTTTTCATTGAAGAACAGGGCGGATGGGTAAGGCACATCAGCACTGCTCAGGCCGAAGAATACTTCAGAGATATAGCCCGAAACCTCTCCCAGGAACTTGAATCCGGGGTAAGAAACCTGTAACACGATACCCCCAACCACCTTCAAAACCCGCATTGGCACAGCCCGCGCGGGCTTTTTATTATACAACACCTGATAATCCGCCATCCCCCTACAACTGCACCTGCCCGTTAAAGCACAATCCGTCAAAATACAATCTGCCGGGCGCACAGCAGTCTTGTTTTTTTAGGTAGAATTTCGTGAACATCAGTGGCACAAAAGCAGATTACAGCCCAAAAACCCAAGATACAAGCCCGTGGTTTTTGGTTGTGTGAATTAACTCAGCTCACGTATCCAGCTTAGATTTGGCAGCAGTTAACCCTTCAAAAGAATCGGCTGTACATACCCAAAGGTAATACACCCGAAACATGTTCAGGCTGCCGTGTATAGTAAGTACACCGTTTCATAATCCCTGAATCTGAACAAAATTGATTACATTCTTTTAGCCGCTTTAAGTTTTCCGGCGTTTTTGGCCGATGCTGTAACTCAGGTACGCAGCGCTTTCCTCCACTGAGCTGATACCGGACGCAGCTTGGATAGCACTGTGTCCGGTCCATCAGGCAGGGTCTGTAAGGCTGAAGACTGTGTACCAGTGCCTGCTGTTTCCTGAGCCTGTTCCGTTATAAGCCGCAGTTTTTCACGGCTTGCACCATAGCTCAGATGCAGGAAATTCACAGCCTCATCGCTTAGCGGAATCCGGTACACATTCACCATGGTATGTGCCATTTGCTCAGCCGCTGCCGAGAGGCTGTTGTCGGTTTCCTGCACAAGCCGTTCAAAAAGCTGCTGTTTTTGGACAGCCGTAAGGTCGGGACTCAGCTCGCCAAGATACATGGCTTTTGTAGCGTTCAGATTCCGGCGGATTTCAGGTTTGGAAAGGCCAATCATGGGGTCCAAAATTACAGCTGTTTCAATAACAAGCCTTCGCACAGCTTCACAGCGGTCGTTGTAGCCGGTATCCGGAACTTCCCCCACATGATGTGCTTTAAGGAGCGGAGCAATTCCCCCTTGCCGGAAGTACCAGCTGAGATGGCGTACCAGCTCATCCTTATGTTCGCTGCTAAGGCTCAGGCTTGTTTCATTTACGTCTATGCCGCGGCGGCTCCAGCGGTTTTGGATAAACCGGATTCGATCAGGTTTGCTGCTAAGCCTGTTCCATCCGGATACGGCTGATAAATACCTTTCACGGGTTTTCCCTACATCCGCGTAGCCTTTCACGGCCATTTCATAGAGTTTTAGTCCGTTTTCGAGTACCAGCTTATGGGCTGTCTTCTCATTTTTGCTCACACCTTTAGCATGCATTTGCTCAATGGTTTCACTCAAACGGTCAAGCTCCTGATACAGAAAGCGCGCGAGTTCAGCCGGTGCCAGGCCTTTAGGGATGTTAGTTTCATCACAAACACCGCTCTCACGCAGGTAAGCAGCAAGGGCGAAAATACGGTTAGAACCCTTTGCCTGTGCAATCCTGTAAGCCATGCGGCTGCGTTCAAGGGTATCAAAGGCCTCTGCAACGGCCCAGTTGCCGCGATAGGAGAAAAAAAGCACGGGCAGTTCGCGTCCGCTGATGAGTTCCAGGCAAAGAATCAGAAATTCTTCCGCATCTTTGAGGGTAATCAGATAAGGATCATCCTTCTCAACCGCAGCAAAAATGCGCTGCAGGAAAAAAGGCTCCCGTTCAACTCCCTGCCTCAGACTTGTACCTTTCGTTTGCTCAAAACGCGTGATAAGTATCGCTGCAGTATCCGGTGAATCGGTTTCAAGAAGGCCTGTTTTTTCTGTTATATAGGGCCTGAACCGATTTTGCAAATTATTTACATATAAAAAAAGGCCGGCTTTACGGTAAATGTGCATACGGCTCATAATCAGCCCCGTTTTCCGATCCCCAGTGAGGTCTGTGAAGGCCAGATACGTACCATAGGGAGAGAGCTCAACCCGGCGGATCAGCTGAAGTGCGGCCTCGCGTTTACGCTCGGGCCCTTCATAGGCTTCAATCTGAAGGTTTCTGACGTCAAGAACAAGGGAGCCGATTTCACCTGTAATAAATTTTGAGTCTTGTTCCCGCTGCTGCTGCACATGCCCTCTCGTGCTGTCATATACGAATTTGGCAAGCAGGCCGGTTAATCCCGAAAAAACGGTAAAACTTATGAAGTATATCATCAGCTCGGTTGGCGGCATTTTCCCGTAGCCGATATAATAGCCCAGGGTTAGCCCGATAGCGGTAACCGGGCCGGCTGTCCAGAAAAGCTGCATCAGCGCTTTTGAGAATCGCATCCTGCGTAAGATCCTGAACATGCGGCTGTTCTGCAAAGCAGCGGACTTATTTAACTTAATATCTTTCAACAGCTTCTAAGTTATGTAAAAAAAATGAGTAGTAATTTGGTCTGAATGAATAGGGAATAGAGTTGAATATCCTATTATTCCGGGTAGTAAACTTGTCTCATAAAGCATTATAAAACAATTTCTTGTGGCCGTTAGGTTTGGGCAGTAATTCGGGTATTCCAAACAACGTTTCAGAGTATTTGTTTGAAATCAAAATGTATATACATAAAATTACCTATGTAACACAAATCAATAGTTGAAGGTGGCGTGCTTTTTGGAAAATGTTATTAATTTCTTAGTTTATAATGATTTGAATAATTGGAAGTATTAACGGCAATAATAACGGGATAATTGTTGATAATGATATGAAAGTCTGTTTTGAGACAGATCTATATAAGTGCAATCCTATATTATTTTATAGAAAAAATGCGATTAAATCCGCATAATTGAACAATAAATGATTCGAAAAAAATCAGTTTGATGCTGAATGTTTCGATGGACTAAATGCAAATAATGGAGTACCTATGATTAATAAGCTACTGACCGCTGCCTTGCTGGCAGCTTTCCTGATTCCGTTTACCGGAAACGGAAATTTTCAGGCTGATGCCGCAACACTTACAACAAATGATCAGGATGAGCCCTCCCTTCATATTGGAGGAGCCCTCAGGTTTAACCTGCTGCTACAAAATTACGAAAGTGATATCACCCCAAACAGCGGAACTTTCACACTCGATACCTGGCGACTCAATGCTGTTTATACCAATCCGGGCGGCATCGGTATGAATTTTGAATACCGCTTTTATCCTACTTTCAACACTCATTTCATAAAGCAGGCGTGGCTGCAGTACGATTTTAACCCTCAGACGCAGGCGCAGCTTGGCGTTACACAGGTGCCTTTCGGTAACCTTCAGTATAATTCAAACAACTGGTGGTTCAGCCTTAACTATTACGTTGGCCTTGAGGATGACCATGATATGGGCCTTAAGCTCACCCACCGCACCGATAGCTGGCAGTGGGATGTAGCTTACTTCTTCCAGCCTGAGCCGGCCGGTCCTGCTGGCGGCGAAGCTGCTTTCAACTTTGGCGGCTCCGGGCGATATTCCTACGATGTAATCCCGGATGGCAACCTCAGCCTGCAGGAGCGTAATCAATTTAACCTGCGCGGCGCTTATCAGCTCGATAATGGCGAAGTCGGCGCGTCGGTACAGTTCGGACAGCTTTACAATGAAGTGCTTGATGAATTCGATACCCGCTACGCGCTCGCTGCACACGCAAGCCTGAATTACGGCAACTTTAATGTAAAGCCGCAGCTTACCTATTACATGATGAACGCCACCGACGACGACGGAAACCAATCGCCCGTTGTTCGCATGGGCGCATACGGCTCGCCTTACGATGTGGCAACCGAAGCCCTGATCGGTACACTCGGTCTGGCATATTCCTATGATGTTGACTGGGGCCCTGTAACCAACCTGCTGTTCTACAACGATTTCAGCTACATGGAGAAATATCTCACCGAAGATTTTGATGCAGAGCACGTGATCCAGAACATAACCGGTGTATTGCTCAGTGCCGGTCCGGTTTTTACCTATTTCGATATTGCGCAGGGTTACAACCATCCCTGGCTTACCGATAGCTTTGGCGTAGGGCTCGGGCCAGGCCATGGCGATCTCGGTAATGAAGCGGAGTATAACATCCGTTTCAACATCAACATTGGCTTCTATTTCTAAAGAAATTTCTGCGGGTCCGGTCACAGGCCGGATCCGCTTCTTTTTTATCAGTACCGGTACAGAGGTATTTCCCGAAACCGGATAGCTGCGCAGCTTAATTCTGACAAGTCTGCTGATCAGCCCGAATATCCTGTTTTGCCTGCGAATATAAAGGCACAGGTTCATGACTATCACTTTAAAACGAATAATATGAGCGAGAGTACTACGCCAAAACCAAAGACACCGCTAAAAAAGAAAAAGGATACCTTCTTTACAGCGCTGCACGGGCCGGTTTTTTGGCCTTCGATAATAATAATTTTGATTATGATTGTTGGAACCATCATGCTTGGCGATACAGCCGCAGGCTGGTTCAACACAGCACGTGTTAACATTACCGATTGGGGAAGCTGGCTGTTTGTATTCGGCGTAAATGCCTTCATTGTATTCAGCCTTTATTTTGCTTTTTCAAAATTCGGGAAAATTCGTTTGGGTGGTGAAAAGGCAAAGCCTGATTTCAGCACATCCGCATGGTTTGCGATGCTTTTTAGTGCCGGTATGGGAATCGGTCTGATGTTTTTTGCAGTCGCTGAGCCGATGTGGCACCTGTTGTACCCCCCACATGCGGAAGTAGGGTCTATAGATTCCGTTCGCGATGCTATGGGCGTAACCTTCCTTCACTGGGGGCTGCATGCCTGGGCCATTTATGCGGTTGTAGGCTTGTCGCTGGCTTTTTTTGCGTTCAACCGAAAACTGCCTCTCTCTTTTCGTTCAGTATTTTATCCCTTACTGGGCGATAGAATAAACGGCTGGATTGGTGATGTGATTGACATCCTCGCGGTCCTCGCAACCCTGTTTGGTCTGGCAACTTCGCTTGGCCTTGGTGCTGCACAGGCCGGTGCAGGTATGGAGTTTGTGTTTGGATTCGAAAACACAACCACGCTGCAGGTCATCATTATCGTAGTTGTTACGCTCGTTGCTCTTGTTTCCGTTTTGCTTGGTGTACAGAAAGGGGTTAAGGTGCTGAGCGAATTCAATATTCGCCTGGCCGGGCTTTTCCTGCTTGCCATCCTCATATTTGGACCAACGCTGTTTATTCTGGGTACCTTTATACAGAGTACCGGGTACTATTTCCAAAACTTCCTCGAATATGCAACCTGGGTAGAAGCATTTGATGAAGATGGCTCGTTTATGCCAACCTGGACGGTCTTTTACTGGGCCTGGTGGATTTCATGGTCGCCTTATGTGGGCATGTTCATTGCCCGCATTTCCAGAGGCCGTACGATAAGAGAGTTTGTACTCGGCGTGCTGATTGTTCCCACAATGGTTACTTTCCTGTGGATGAGCGGCTTTGGCGGAACGGCAATTTTCCTGGAAACTACCGGGATTGCTGATATTGCAGCAGCAGTTGAAGCCGATCAGACAACATCCCTGTTTATACTGCTTCAGCAGTTTCCTCTGGCCATAGTTACTTCAATTCTGGCAATTATCCTGGTGCTGAGCTTCTTTGTTACTTCATCAGATTCCGGTTCGCTGGTAATCGACGGCCTCACAACAGGCGGAAATATTGATTCCCCGGCTTCGTTACGTGCTTTCTGGGCTTCAGCCGAAGGTTTGGTCGCTGCCATACTGCTGATAGGCGGCGGACTCGGGGCCCTGCAGGCCGCATCTATTACTACGGGCTTACCATTTGTGATACTGTTGCTTGTGATGTGTTACAGCCTTAATAAAGGCCTATCAGCAGAATACAAAGAAAATATGGCACGCGATCGCGATAAAGAACGCGAAGACTACCGTACCCTCGTAGCCCGTTTGCTGAAAGAACAACGCGAAAAGAAAACCTCCTAATTTAAAATACCGCGTATTATGGAACTCAAACCCTTAAAAAAATGGGTCGCCTGTATTGATCTCACAAATATGGATCAGGCACTCATTGGCTACATCAATTATCTTGCAACTATTTTTAAACCCGAATCGGTTAAGTTCTTTCATGTTATTCAGTCTTATGATGTTTTTCATGACCTGATTGAAGAATTTCCGGAACTCGAAACCGAAGAAGACCTCAATGAGCTGCTGTCGAAGCAGATTCAGGAAGAGGTAACCCAGGGCTTTACCCATGAAGGGGTTGAGCTTCAGGTAGAGATCCGAAAAGGCAGCCCGACCGGCGAAATTATACGGTATATCGAAAAGCAGCAGCCTGATTTGCTTATTTTGGGCAAAAAGGCCGGATACAAGGGGGAAGGCATCCTCGCGCAGCGCATTGTGAAATATGTACCCTGCTCGGTGCTGTTTGTGCCTGAAACCTCACGGTACACCCTGCAAAACATAACCGTACCGGTTGATTTCTCCGAACAGTCTGAAATCGCGGCCCGCTTTGCGCTCAACCTTGTGAAGCCCGCAGGCGGGCGCGTTATGGCCCAGCACCTGTACGACTATCCCAAGCAGTTCTTCCCCTACATGCCCGACAAGAAAACCATGAAGAAAATGGATGAAGAGCTTGAGGCCAAAAAAGAAGCGTTTCTCAGTAAAATAAAAACACCGGGTGATACGGATCTCGATTTCGAGCTGACTCTCCATAAAGACGGTAAAATGTCGGATACCATCTACGATATGTGCGTTTCAACGCAGTCTGATATGATTGTCGTTTTTGCAAAGGCCCGTAAAAATCTGCTTGCCTTGATGAACGACAAGCTCCCTGATCGGATGGCTTCCTACCCGTTCGGCCTCCCGCTGCTTATTCTGAAAAATAAAGACCGGAATCAAAAGCTGTTCAGTATGTTCCTGAAAAGCTGAGGTTGAGACCCGAAACCCGGTCGCTGTTTTCTTGTCAATAAAGGCCGTATCTGCTTAACAAAACAGGCAGATGCGGCTTTTTTTTTGGTGCGTGAGGATGCAGCTACAGCGCGCATCATCCAAAAAGAAAAACAGAAAAGAATGTGTGTGAAAACGGAGGGCTTAGTTTGCAAGCACTTCAAATGTCAGCTGCCGGTCGGCGATGATGGAATCTGCTTCATCGAGCAGGCTGATGCTGAGCAAATACCTGCCCGGCTGATAACCTGAGGTGTCGATGCTGATGAGGTGGCTCCCCCGGCTTTGTGTGGTTTCGAGCTCAAGCACGGTTGCCTGTGTTCCCGCACTTCCCCGCGCAAACAGGCGGCGCAGCGCCCCCCGGGGCCGTTCGCCCTCAACCTGATAGCGCAGCCGGTATGTTAGCGTGTTGCTGCTTTCCGGGCGGGGCATCAGGTCGAGACCGTACACTTCAAAAAACAAATCGAGGTCGAAGCCTTCCGGTATGGCCTGCTGCGCAGGTACGTAGAAAGGGATTACATCATCCTGAAACGGAATTTCCTGTTCCTGCTGCGAGAGTTCGTCGTGCAGGTAGCCCATCACAATATCACTGAAACCGGGGCGGTTTGCCGTAACAGGGTTTTGTGCTGACAGCAGTTCGAGCACCCGGCCCGACTCAGCAAGGATGTGCCTTGGTACCTGCCGGAAGCCGGCTGAAGCAGCCGAAGCAAGTTCGGGCTGGGCCGCGTAGGTTTCATTAAACAGGGTAGCGCTAAGCTGGAAAGTTCCGGTGCCGTTCTGAGGGCGTACCAAAAAAGCGGAGCTGCCCGGCAACAGGCGCCCGTCGGGGCCGAAGCGGTCGAACCACACGAGCGGGAAATCGTGCGTGCGGTCGATCAGCTGCCAGGTATCGGTGTAGGTGCTCACGCTGTGGCGCAGGTGATACTCGGGCTCGGTGCCGTTTCCATGCGGGCGAAAGGCATTAAAATCGTTGAGGATGCGCGCGTGCGGCTCGGAGTACACAAGCACAAGTTCGAGCGGTGCCCCGTTTTCATCCATAAATCGGAACTGCCGTGTTTCAAGGGGGATGCTTGCGAAGGTGTCGAATTCAGAGCTCATTTGCGGGGCAAGATTACGGATGGCCGCGAGCTCGTCGGCATAGCGGTACAGCAGGTGCGTATAGCTGGACTCCTGAATCACAGACTGATCGCTCATGAGGCGGTCGTAGTAGTCGTAGTAGATATCCATGAAAGTGTCATCCACGAAACGCAGATCTTTATAAAACGACAGCTGTATGATGGGGCCAACATTAAAATTGAAATCTCCGACCCGCATGCGCCGCTCCCGGAACGCACTCAGCGGAATGAAATCTTCCGGAGAACCCTGCAATCCGAAGGCACGGCTTTGGGCATTAACCCCGAACATAAAGGTAACATTACGCCGGCCGGGCCACTGCCGGTTTTCATATACCCAAACCTCGTACCGGTCAGAGATGCGCTGTGTGAGCACATTTTCGGTGATCAGTTTGGCGAGGTTATCCTTGAAAATTTCATCCTGAATAAAACTTGTGAGGCTTGAGGGGGCATCGCCAAAACCGGAAGAAGGATCGCGTGCACGCTCATTTTCCTGCTGATTAATCATCTCACCTACAAAATGTAGGATGTCGTTTACATTCATCGAAAAGCTGCCCCTTTCGATACGGTCGGCAGGGCCATAGCGAACGTAGATCAGCCCTCGGTCGTCGGTGTCGTAAATGGTTGTGCTGTTTCGGGTGAAGTGCTTCCTTGCGTATGCAATGCGCTCCCAGTGCTCAATCAGGCGCTCGTTGAGGTTTGTGCTTAGCACCGGATCAAGCTGTACGAAAAAACCGCGTATGCCGGTAAGCACCCCTGTTGAGCGCTGCTGAAGCTCAACGCTGAGTTCCGCATACAGCGTTTCGCTCATAATAGGCCTGAGGCGTTCCAGCTCGTCAGCTATGTAGGGATGGAAGCGCCCGATATCGCTTGTTTCGAGCCCCCAGAAGTAAAAGGCACTTGCCAGCGGATAAAGCCGGCTGAGCTGTTCCCTGGTGATGAGCTCGATCGCGGCAACACCAATCCTGAAATCAGCCTCCCCCTGAAGGCTGAGCCGTGCTTTTTCACCTATCCAAAGGTTAATGGCTTCCTCAACCTGACCGGCTTCTGCCAGCGCGCGCCCCTCGAGGTAGGCGTCGCCTTCCGTAGGTACGGCTTGCATTGCCGGTACTATGCCTGCAAAAAACAGGGCACAGGTGAGCAGGAGCGATAGGGGAAGGGTAGCGCTGCGGGGACTCATATGGGCGTAGCAGTTGGTGATGCGGGTAACAAGCAGTTGTTTTTTGTTAACAAAAGCCTGTCTGAAAAGTTCATTCGCCTGGAAAATGCTCGTGTAATGTGCCTACTCGAGTACGCTTACAAGTACCGGATAATCTTTCGGAAGTGTGATGGTGATGGGTTCACCGTCACTGCGGCGAAAGCGGAGCTTCCCGGTAAGCATCATGAGTTGCGGGCTGCTGATTTCGTACCGGAAATCGGGCCCGGGGTTTTGGCTCAAAAAGTTGCCTACACGAATGGCGATATCCAGCCGGGTGAACGGCTCTGCCAGCAGCTCTGTGCCGCCGGCAGCACGATCGCCGGCTTCAACCTCAAAGAAAACAGCCGTTGCAGGAAGGGCAAAGGCGTTGGTTGACAGCTCGCTGTGGCGGTCGTAGTGTTCGAAACGGATATCGTCAACCTTAATCCAGCTGCCGCCCGCAATTTCGCCGGGACCGGAAAAGTCAAGCTCCACATGTGCCCCTGTGTAGTTTCGGCTGCTCTCTGAGCTGCAATTCATGAGGGAAAAACTGACGAGAAAAGTCAGCAGAAGCAGGGTAGCATATTTCATAAAGGATGAAAGAAGCATAGTTAGAAATGAAAAGGTGAATTCATGCCAAAATAGAAAATTGTGCCCGTAGCTGCTTGTCTAAAAAATAATTGCTTTGGAAGATGTGATTTGTCGTTCAGGCTGCCGATATTAATCGACTGTTAAAATGAATAATTATTACCTTTAGTGTAAATTTAAAAATTAACGCTCCGTATTTGGCTAACGACTTTAGAATATGACCCATAGAAAGCTGCTGCCGGCCGTCCTTTTATTGTTTGTGTGGATTTGGGCACAATGTACATCATCAGAAAAACATGATTATTATAGTTTTGAATGGCAGGATGAGGGCGGGTACCGCTGGGCTGAGCTTCCCGTAAAAAGCGGCCATGCCGTCGGGTTTCATTCCGTTAGCTCCGTTTGGAGCGGAGTTGATTTTGTTAACGGGCTCACTCCTGATCAGATCGCAGATAACCGGAATTTGTTAAATGGTTCAGGGGTAGCCGCCGGCGACCTTACCGGTAACGGTTTTCCGGACCTGCTGTTTTTACGATTAGACGGCCCAAACGTGCTGTATGAAAATTTGGGTGCCTTCAGGTTTCAGGATATTACAGAAGGTTCGGGCCTCGCCTTGCCCGATCAGTTTTCAACAGGCGCTTTGGTGGCCGATTTTAACGGGAACGGGTTGAATGATGTCGTCATAACCGCAATCGGAAGTCCGAACCGGCTTTTTTTTAATCAGGGAGGAGGCGTGTTTGAGGAAGCGCCCGGCGGCCTGCCTGCATCCCGAACCTACGGCAGCATGACCGCCGCGGCAGGCGACCTCACCGGAAACGGCGCGCCCGACATCTACATCACCAATTTCAAGGAGCGCTCCGTACGCGATTCCCACTGGGGCCGCAACACCATGCGTCACATTGTGGAAACGCTCGATGACGGCAGTTTCCGGGTAACGGAAGAATTCGAAGGCCATTACAAACTCAGCCTGCGCGGCAATACGCTGGTTTGGTTCGAGCTGGGTGAGCCGGACCTGCTGTACCTAAACGACGGCGCCGGTAATTTCACTAAAATGCCGCTCACCTCCGGCATGTTTCTGGACGAAGACGGAAATCCCGTTACGGAAATCATGCCCGACTGGGGCCTTGATGTTGGCATTCAGGACCTCACCGGTAACGGCCTGCCCGATATTTTTGTGGCCAACGATTTTGAATCGCCCGACCGTATCTGGATCAATCAGGGCGACGGCACCTTTTGCGCCCTGCCGCCGCTCGCCATTCGAAAGAGCAGCCTGTCTGCAATGGCCGTCGCCTTTTCGGACCTTCAGCGAAACGGCCTCACCGATATGTTTGTGGTCGAAATGCTCAGCCGCTCGCATGAGGAGCGTCAGCGGCAGATGAGCACGCTCGCGCCCTCACAGCAGGAGCCCGGCCTGTACACCGACCGCCCGCAGTTTCTCGGCAACACCCTCTACCTGAACCGCGGCGACAACACCTGGGCCGAAATCGCCGAATATGCCGGCGTGCACCGCTCCGAATGGTCGTGGGGCACGGTTTTTCTGGATGTAAACCTCAACGGCTTCGAAGACATCCTCATCACCAACGGGCACTATTTTGATGTGCAGGATACCGATGCAAATACCATGATAGGGGCAAAGCTGCAGCGCCGCATGATCAGCGGGGAGCGCTACATGCTCGAATATCCGCGCCTGCCCAACCGGAACGCTGCCTTCCGCAACAATGGCGACCTCACCTTCACCGATACCGGCGAAGCGTGGGGCTTCGCGAGCCTCGATATTTCGCACGGCATGGCCCTTGCGGACCTCAACAAGGACGGCTACCCCGATGTGATCATCAACCGGGTTGACGAGCCGGCCCTCATTCTCAAAAACCGCGCGACTCAGCCCCGGATTGCGGTCAGGCTCAGGGGCACATCCCCCAACACCACCGCCATCGGTGCTGTGATTGAGGTGGAAGGCGGCCCCGTGCCGCAGTCGAAATATGTGCGCGGCGGGGGCACTTACCTCTCCACGAGCGAGTACAGCTACACCTTCGCCGCCGGAGAGGCCGAACGCCTGCGCATCCGCGTGCGCTGGCCCGACGGCAGCGAGCGTGTGCTGGATGATGTCCGACCCAACCGCATTTACGTGATAAATCAGCGCGCCGCAGCTGTCGTACCCGCCGCGCCTCAGCCGGAGGCAGAGCCGGTGCAGCCCCTGTTCCGCGATGCGACCTCCGCGCTTGCACACCGGCACACGCAGCAGCGCTACAACGATTTTGAAAGGCAACCGCTGCTGCCCTATCACCTGAGTCAGCACGGGCCGCTCACGGCGGTTATCGAAAATCCGGCGTCTGCCGGCGGTACCCGTATTTTTGTGACGTCCGGTCCGGGCGAAACCCTCAGCGGTTTTTCGGCCCGCCGCGGCGGCGGATGGCGGCAGGATGCCATCACCCTTGCCCCCGACTTTGAGGCCTACGAGAAATCGGCCGTTTCCGGCTGGTACGATGCCGAAGGCCGCCTGCATCTACTTGTGGCCTATTCCAACTATCAAACCGGCGCCGGTAGTGCGCCTGCTGCCGTGTATTATCAGCTCACCGGAAACCGGGCTGAAACGGTTCAGGTGCTCGAAGGCTTTGGTGCGACCATCGGCGGGATCTTCCTTGCCGATTACAGCGGCAACGGCTACCCCGACCTGCTCCTGACCGGGCGTGTAGAGCCGGGCCGTTATCCTGAAGCGGCCGATTCCCGCCTGTACCTCAACGAGGGCGGCCGCTTCGTGCCGGATGCGCGCAACAATGCGCTGCTCGAAAACATCGGGCTGGTGCAGGGCGCGGTGTTCAGCGACCTCACCGGCAACGGGCGGCCTGAGCTGCTGCTTGCCCCGCGCTGGGGCGCCCTGCGCGTGCTCGGGCTGGATGCGCAGCGGCAGTTTACCGATATCACGGCTGAGCTGGGGCTCGACTCCGGCAGTGGCTGGTGGAACGGCATCACAACGGGCGACCTCACCGGCAACGGCCGCCCCGATATCGTGGCAACCAACTGGGGCCTGAACCATCTTTACGCCTCTGCGCAGGGTGGCGAAGCGCTTATTTTTTATGAAGATTTTGCGGGCATGGGCACCAATTCCGTGATCGAAAGCTACCGCGATGAAGCCGGGCGCTACCTGCCCCGCCGCAACTTCGAAATGCTCTCCCGAAATCCGCCCTTCATCCGGAATACCGCCCGCACCTTTTCCAACTACGCGCAGATGAGCCTGCCGCTGATTCTCGGCCGGCCGATCGATGCCCTCAACCGCGTGGAAGCCTCGCAGTTTGCGCACATGCTTTTTTTGCAGGATGATGCGGGCCGCTTCCATGCCCGTGCCCTGCCGCCCGAGGCACAATTTGCCCCGGCCTTCGAGGTAATCATCGCCGATTTCACCGGGGATGGCAACGAGGATGTTTTTCTGAGCCAGAACTTTTTTGCGTACATCCCCGAAACCCCGCGCAGCGACGCCGGCCGCGGACTTTTGCTTCAGGGGGATGGCCGCGGAAACCTGAACCCGGTTCCGGGGCAGCTATCGGGCATTCTCGTGTACGGGGAGCAGCGCGGGGCCTCGGCCGCTGACCTCACCGGCGACGGCCGCCTCGACCTGCTCGTTGCCCAAAACGGAGCCGAAACCCGGCTGCTGCTGAATCAGGCTGCCGAGCCCGGCCTGCGCGTGCTGCTCGCAGGCAGCCCGGAAAACCCTGCTGCCATCGGGGCACGCCTCTTTTTGAAATATGAGGACGGCAGCACCGGTCCGCAGCGCGAAGTACGCGCCGCCTCCGGATTTGGCTCGCAGCACGGTTTTGTTCAGGTGATGGGCATCCGGCCCGGCGGCAGCCCGGTGTCGGTACAGATCATCTGGCCCGACCAGACCCAGACCGAACACCCCCTGCAACCCGGTCAGCGCGAAATCCGCCTGCAACACGGCATCACGCCCTGAAGCCGGTTTGGTTCCGGGATGCGAATTGGAGTCGAACCGGTTTGATTTGCGTTTGCAGAATTTGGATATGCGGTTTGGGATAGATTCGGTCGTGGTTGCGATTTCCGTTTCCGTTTCGGTCGTGGTTGTGAATGCGGTTTCGAAATCGGATTCGAATTCGGAGTCGGATTGAACGCGGTTTTGGATATCGGATTCCGATTTAGGTTGGGGGTTGCGTTTAGAGATGATTCCGGTTTCGGTACCGGTTCGAATTCCGGTTCCGATTCCGAATCCGTTTCCGGGTAAAGGCAGGGCATGGCCTGTCTCTATGATGCCACGCCCCACCCCGTAACCTGTTCCGAACGTTCGCCCCATGCCGCTGGTTTTGGTGCGGAAACCCATCCCCCTAAACCACACAGGCATTTTTTGCTATGCCGCTTCTGAACCTGAGCTTGCAGCTGCCTTTCCTGCTGCTCCCGATTTTTATTTCAGCGGTTCTGACCCTGAATCTGACTCCCAATCCGAATCCAAATTCCAGCACCGTGAGCTTTTACAGCAGTGAACCCGCTTCATCATCCCCCAAAGAAACAGCGCCGCAGCAGGAATCTTCCGAAAACGTGCTGATCCGCTTCGGTGATGATGCCCCGCAGTTTTGGCAGGTCGTGAATGACGGGGTGATGGGCGGCATTTCCCAAAGCCGGATTCGTCCGCTGGAAGCCGGCCATGCCGCGTTTGAGGGCGTCGTTTCGCTGGAAAACAATGGCGGTTTTGCCTCCATCCGCACCCGCGCAAGCCGCCCGGTTGATCTTTCCGGGTTTGCGGGATTAACCATCCATGCGAAAGGGGACGGCAAAGTGTACTGCCTGCGCATCAAAACGGTGGAGAACGGGCGCGTTACCGATTACGCCTGGGAAGCCCGGTTTACGGCAGGCCCGGAGTGGCAAACGCATCAGCTGTCGTTTGATGATTTCAGGCCGGTGTTCCGCGGCCGGAATCTGCGCGGTGTGCCGCCCCTGCGCAGCGCAGCCATCTTCGAAATCGGCCTCATGATCCGCGATGAACAGCAGGGCCCGTTTGCCCTGGAGGTTATGACGCTTGGGGTGTTTTGAGGGGCATGTATCTACCCATTGTTTTAAATCAATATTTTTCGCTTAATTTTTCTGGATAAATCTGCTTCGGCATCAAGCGAGGCAACCATCTCCCCGCCGGCGTTCGAAAGCCTTGCTAAATCAGCTTTAGGTATCGTCTGCTGATCTGCGAAAACCAGCAGGCTGTCAAAATCAGCCCCGGCCCTTAAAAGCCGTTCCAAAATAATTGTTGTGAGCCGGGCTTTGTCTTTTCCTGAAATACCGAAGAGAAACAAGGGTGAATTTTTGCCCTGAATAAAGTAATCGACAGGATAGTCACCGGAGTTTTCAATTTTTGGATAGAAGTAGTTGCGTTGGATTTTTTCTTCAGAAACAAGTTTTGTCAGGCGTTCTTCCAAATCATCGTAAAAGGTTGATTCGGTTCTGAAGCGGTTGAGAAAGCTAAGGTCTGTCATTTTCGTAAGCCCTTGTCCGAACCTGAAAAGCGTTTTTGAAAGATCGTCTGCAGAGGTATCGGTATATATTTCCCCGTTAGCTTCAAAGAGGTCAAACTCAGCCTTGATTTGTTCAAATAGCCTGCCACGTGTACCTTCCCTGAGTTTAGCAGTATCTGTTTCGTAACTCAGATGCATGAAAGTATGCCCTCTGTCAGTAACACGCAGAATTCCGCCGGGCATTTCTTTAAGGTAGATTTGATAGGCATCTCCGTCTGCAAAGTAAAAGGGGGTTTGCATCGTGATGTGGCCGTTCTGCCTGCTCAGCTTAACCTCAGCGCAAAGCGATTTGCAGAGCGAATCCTGTAGTTTTTCAATATTGAGATTCATGCTATTCAAAAAGGGAAAACTGGGAAGGGGTATCCGGATTAGTGAGTATTCCGGTGATATTACAGTCTTGTACCAAACAATGTAGGGCACCATTTAGTGTAGTAAACCGGTCTGTGATTTTCGCAAATCCTTCCGGCCTCCGGTTACTGTTTATATACTTTTCTGTTGCATAATGAATATGGCACTTATCCTGAAAAGAATCACCCTCCAAATGGTTCTTATGGCGATGACTGGGGCCATTATACCGGCGCAGGGTAAGAGATGCACCGCCGGGGCTTATCCAGGAAATTCCGCATGAAAAATCATGGTGCATCCCTTCGAGCAGGTTTTGCCGTAGGTAAACCATGAAATTCCAACCGCTGCCATCAGTTGCAATTACTATATAGTTTACCTGTTCGGTACTGTCCTGCTGCTTCTTTCTGGTCTGAGGGTTTGTGATCTTTTTGGGACAGTTTATCAGGTCTGAAATTTTATCATCAGTTAAATTTCAAATGGCATAGGATGAAATTCCGGGCAAGTAAAATGACGTACAGTTAGGTTGTTTTCAAAAAGATACGAATCAGTGATCAAAAATTGCTCGTGTTGTGCCTTTGGTTCCCTCCATCCCCCAAACCGCAAAAGCCCGAAACCAAGCGGCTTCGGGCTTTTGAATGGCGGGTTCAGCATACGGAAAACAGTGCCGGGCTTAATGCCGGCCTTGGTTCAGCTGCTGAAGTTGAGCTTCCTCTTCATCCTGATCCTAATCCTAATCCTGCAGGGTTGAGGTGTCGCCGGGGTCTTCGCCGAGGGCTTCGGCTTTGAGGAGGCGGCGCACAATTTTGCCGCTGCGGGTTTTGGGGAGTTCGGTTTTGAAGATGATTTCCGAAGGTGTCGCAATCGGGCCGAGCTCGCGGCGTACGTGATCGCGCAGCACGCCTTTGAGGTGATCTTTGGCTTCAAAGCCGGGCTTGAGTACCACGTAGGCCTGAATGCGCTCGCCTTTCACTTCGTCAGGCAGGCCTACAACGGCCGATTCGGCCACCGACTGATGCGTGAGGAAGGCGCTTTCCACTTCGGCGGTTCCGATGCGGTGTCCGGCTACGTTCATTACATCATCGGCGCGGCCGAGTACGCAGAAATAGCCGTCTTCATCATAAAAGGCCACATCGCCGCTCGTGTAGCAGCCGGGGAAATCTTCCCAGTATTTCTGATAGCGCTCGTCGTTGTTCCAGATGGTGCGCATCATGTAGGGCAGGGGGCGCCGCAGGATGAGCAGGCCGCCTTTGTTCGGGCCTGTTGTTTCGCCGGCGGGTGTTACCACATCGCAGCTTACGCCGGGCAGCGGCTTGCCGACCTTGCCGAGTTTGGCATCAAAAGCCGGCAGGGTGCCGAGTACAGGCGAGGCGACCTCCGTTTGCCACCAGTTATCAACCACGAGGCCGCGGTCTTTCAGGATGTTTTCCTGCGCCCACACATGGGCCTCAGGGTTAAGAGGCTCGCCGGCACAGGCCATCAGCCGCAGGGTCGATACATCATACTTGTCCACAAATTCCTTCCCGAAGCGCATAAACATGCGGATGGCGGTAGGCGCGGTGAACATCACGTTTACCCCAAAGCGCTCCACGATTTTCCAGACCACACCGGGATCGGGGTAGTCGATGCTGCCTTCGCGCGCGAGGATGGTTGCCCCGTTCACCATGGGGCCGTACACAATGTAGCTGTGCCCCACAATCCAGCCGATATCGGAGGTGCTCCAGAAAATATCGGACTCCTTCACATTGTAAAATGCGCGGGTGAGGTAGTAGGTGCCCACCATGTAGCCGCCGTGTACGTGCACCACGCCTTTGGGCGTGCCGGTAGTGCCGCTTGTGTAGAGGATGAACAGCGGGTCTTCGGCGTCCATCTCTTCGGGTTCGCACCACACGGGCTGCGGATCTACGAACTCGTAGTAGTCGAATTCGCGCTCCGAACTGATTTCCAGAAACGGCTCCTGACGCCGGTGCACGACTACGGTTTCCACAAAATCGAGGTCTTCGATGGCGCTATCCACGATGGATTTCAGCCCGACGCGCTTGCCGCGGCGGTAGGTTACATCGGCATAAATCACGACCTTCGCTTTGCTGTCTTCAATGCGGGACTTCAGCGCCTGAACGCCCATGCCGGCGTACACCACGGAGTGTATGGCGCCAATGCGCGCGCAGGCCAGCATCGACACGATGCCCTGCGGGGTGAGCGGCATGTAGATGATTACGCGGTCACCTTTCTTCACGCCCCGGGATTTGAGGGCGTTGGCCATCTGGCACACGCGCCGCAGCAGGCGGTCGTAGGTCATTACGACCTCTTTGCCGTCTTCAGCGATCCAGATGAGGGCTACTTTCTGCCGCTTCGGGCCTTTCACGTGCCGGTCGAGCGCGTTAATGGTGATGTTGGTTGTGCCGCCGATAAACCATTTGTGGCGGGGCGGCTTAAAATCGAGCACTTTGTTAAAGGGCTTTATCCACTCCAGTTCCCGTGCGATGGCTCCCCAGAAGGCATCGGGGTTTTGGATGGAATGGCGGTAGAGGGAATCATACTCCTGAATAAGGCACTGCTGTAAGAGGCTGTCAGGTGCAGTTAAGGTTCGGGATTCCTGAACGAGGGCTTCAATGGATGACATAAGCGTAACGGGTTGGGTGAGGTTGGAAATAAAAGCGTTTTTCTAAAGCTAATACAGATATTCAATTTAGCAAATTTTCGCTAAAAATAAATTATACGCTTTTACTCACCGCTTGCTTTTTCCATGCCGGGAACGGTTTTTTTGCCTGTTTCTTTAATTTTACCCTCAATTTCATCCACAACGTACGTTTTCTGTGAAATCTCCAGAATGATATTCTCGAATTCTTCAGTGGCGTCTAAAATAGCCTGATGCACGCTCTGCTCGCTCATGAATTCAAAATCTTTTTCAGCATATAAATCCATCAGGCCCTTTAGCCGCGCCAGCGGTGCCCGCACCACATGCGACTGCACCCAGGAGATTTCACGCAGGGTTTTGTTTTGTTTCTCGAGCAGCTCAAGTTGTCTTTTTTGATGGGTGATATCCTGCAGGGTACCGATTGCATAAGCAATCTCTCCGGTCTCGTTTTCGAAGAATTTGCCATGTTCTTCAATCCAGCGGATTTCACCCTTGCGGTTGATGCGGTACTGAGCAGAAAAAGTTTTTTTTTTGGCTTTTCGTTTAGCTTTTTGGAGCGCCTTCTTCCATGTGTTTTGTAAAATCGGAAGGTCACTCTCCAAGACCGGTTCCAGGGTTTGCTTTAGGGAAAGGGTCTTGGTTTTTTTCAGGCCAAAAATTTCAAAACTTTGCTCAGACCATTTCATCTCATTACTGCTCAGGTCAATGCGCCAGCTGCCGATATTGGCAACCCGCTGTGCTTGTTTGAGATTATAGGTCCGGATTTTGACCTTTTCCTCCAGTGTCTTTTTGATTTCTTCCAGCTCGCGACGCGTATTGATGTACTGTAGTTTGGTTCTTACGCGCATCTGTACTTCCCGATTGGAAAAGGGCTTTACGATGTAATCAGCTGCACCATGTTCGAAAGCCATTAGTTTGCTTTCGGTGTCTTCCCTGGCGGAAATAAAAATTACCGGAATACCGCTGGTTTTGGGGTTTTCTTTAAGGATTTGGTTAAGCTGAAACCCCGACATGCCGGGCATCATAATATCCAGCAAAATCAAATCAGGCAGGTCAGAGCTTATTTTATTGAGCGCATTTTCCGGGTTGTTAAAAGCGAGAACCCTGTATTCCGGCTGTTTGAGAATATGAGAAAGTAACTTTAAGTTTTCGGCCTGATCATCAACAATGTAAATGGTGTTTTTTCGGGGTGAATCTTTCATCATGAGTTTTGACCATCGTTTCAAAGCTGAGGTTAGGTATTTTTCAGCAGCAATAATTATACTTTCCGGCTGCGAGGCCCGCTCTGTTGATTAAAAAAGTAAGCGAATAAGCTTGTGCCGCCGGTAAGCTAAATCCGGTGCCAAAAACCGAATATAAGTATTTTAATATGAGTTTTATTACCGTGAGAATCAAGACGTTGAAAAGGCAGGTGTTAAAGCTCTCTTTCTATCTCATCAACAATGTAGGTTTTCCTGGAAATGTCAAGGATTACATTTTCGAATTCGTCAGCAGCTTTTTCAATTTCAGCCAGAATCTGTTCTTCGGTCATAATTTCAAAATCTTTTTCTTTATACAGATCCATAAGGCCTTTCATGCGTGCGAGCGGTGCCCGAACCACATGCGATTGTACCCACGAAATCTGCCGCAGGGTTTCGTTTTGTTTCTTAACGGCCTGGAAATATTTGGTCTGTTTGGTGATATCCATGGTAAAAGCTGCAAACAGGGATTCCCCCTCGTACTCAAAAAGCTGCAGGTGTACAAATACATCATATAAAGAACCGTCTTTACGGATATGGCGCGCAGAGAAAGGCAGTAGTTTCTCAGTGCCGTAAAGCAGGGGTTTTACCAGTTTTTCGAATTTACCAAGATCGTACCCATCTTTGATATTGTAGGCGGTAAACTGCTGAAGCTCCTGCTGCGAGTAGCCAAGGTTGCGCAGGGCGGCATTGTTGGCACTGATAAAGCGATAGGTTTTACTGTCAAAAAAGTAAATTTCGTTGAGGGACTCTTCAACCACAAACTCCAGGCGGCGGCTGTTGCGCTCTCCTTCTTTTTGGGAAGTTATATCACGAACGATAATCAGAATTTCGTGTCTGCCGTAGGGCACAAGGCGGGCTTCGTAATAAAATTTAGATCCCTGAATATTAATATCATAGGATAGCTGCTGTGGCTCCTGAGTGCGGTGCGTGAGCATAATTTTTTCTTCAAGCGTACCTGCTACCCCGCGCGGCAAAATCTGATAAATGGGCTTGCCAACAAATTCATCGGGAGGCATAAGCAGGGCGTCATCATCTTTGGCGTAATATTCGGTAATACGCAGATCGAGACCTATTACAAACATCAGGTCGGGGTTGGCCTGCAGCACGGCAGTTGTGCGTTCCAAAGCCTGACGTTCCTGCTGCTCCGCTTTACGGAGTTCGGTTATTTCGGTAATGATTGCGCATAAGCCGGTTACTTCCTCTTTGGAATTGATAACCGGAAATTTGACGGAGATGAAATAGCGTGTATCTTCCCCCAAGCCGAGTTTTTCTTCTGTCTCTATGGTTATCTTATTCTGAACCACTTTGTTGTCGTTGGCAATGAAGTCTTCAGCGGTTTCAGGCTCGAAAAGGTCGTTGTCGTTTTTACCGATTACCTGTTGCCGGTTTAAACCGGTAACCTCCTCCCATTTTTTATTTACGGTATGATAAATGCCCGCCTTATTTTTAACGGCAATAAGAGAACCGCTGTTTTCGAAAATATCGGTAAGAAATTGCTGCCGGTCGTTGAGGGCATAAATGAGGTCTGTTTTGGCATAGGTGTTAACCAGCATGCCGGTAAAAAGCGTAAGCAGACCTACTTCATCATCAGTTTGAGAATGGGGATGCTCAAGCCATTGCAGGTTCAGGAAGCCTCTACAGGAATTGTTCAGTATCAGCGGCACGCTCATGAAGCTTTTTACTTTGCTAAGGCCCGGCACAAAGAAAATTTTTTCGTCGGGGTTTAAGCGGTCAAGATCGTCTATAACAACCCAGCTTCCGTACCGGTGCTTGTTTGCCAGGGCAGAGAAGTGCCGCAGCGGGTAGGGATCATGCAGCTTAACTTCCGAATTAAAGCCGGTTTGGTACCAATGGTGGGTTTTCGTGCAGCTTTCCTGTTTGAAATCGTAAGCATATAGCTCAAAACGGGAAGCACCTATAAACTCGCCGAGTTCCTGCAACGAGCGGTTGATCAGCTCATCTTCTTCGCCAGGCATTGAAGCGATAAAGCGGTTTGCAATACGCACAAAGAGCTGCTGCAGCTGCGATTGCCGCTGCAGCGTGTACAGGGTTTCCCGCTGCCGGGTGATATCCTGAACCGAGCCCCAAAAAGCAACGCATTCCCCGTTTTGGTGAAGCCCCTTGCCAATGGTTCTTACCCATTTCTCCTCGCCGGCTGCGGTCTGTAGCTTTAGCTCCAGGTCGTAGGGGGTGCCGTCGGCAATACAGGCCGAAACGGCTTTTTCGACCCTGCTGCGGCTGTTGCTTTCATCTTCAGCGTAAAGCTCTACAAGCCCTGAAACTTCTGCTGAAACACCCGGCTCAACACCCATGATTTGTGCTGCTACTTCATTAAGGTTTGCTTCTCCTTTTTCCAAATCAACCTCCCAAAAACCAATTGCGGCAAGTTGCCCGAACTGCTCTGTACGGGAGTTGGTTTGCTTAAGCTTAAGGCTTTGCTCTTTAATTGCCGTGATATCGCTGAAGGTTGTGTACACCTGCCAGGGTTTGGCCTCGCCGGACCGGAACTGCGGGCGCGCACTCACCTTAATCCAAACCCGCTTTTCTTTTTCGGGGTGAAAGACACCCATCTCAACATTTTCAACCATTTTGCCGGTACGCAGGGTTACCATGGCCGGATGCTCTTCGCCGGGGAAGGGCGTTCCGTCGGCTTTTACGGCATGCCAGCGCGGATCGGTCGAGGCGCGGCCCTGCATCTGATCCAAACTCAGGCCCAGCAGCCGTTCTGCCGCCGGGTTAGCCTTTGTGATGTATCCGTCTGCATTCTGATAGACTACACCTTCTGCCATCGATTCATACAGATAAGAAAACTCGTTTTCAGTATGCTGAAGCTGTTCGAGCTGAGCTTTCCGCTGTGAAATATTAAGAATAATATCCGCCAGCATAAACGGGATGTTCAGCTCGTAGCTGTAAAAGTCGCCCGCCTCTCCGCCGGCTTCAAAACCCAGAAACCCAATAAGCCGGTCTTCTGCTATCAGTGGAATCACAAGGCTTTTGATCCGTTCATTGTGTTCAAGCCAGCTGCCGGGAGCCGTCAGGGTGATTGTTTCTCCCCTAAGCAGCTGCATTTGCGCATTGTGGCCGGCGCGGTCAAAGCCCGTATCCTCAAGGGTTCGGTGCGCTGTTTCCCAGTTTCCGTTTGGTTTCTGCTGCCAGGTATGCCAGAAACTCAGCGTTTGGGCGGCTGTGTCTTCGTCCGTTTTCAGGCCGGCAATGAAACTGCGTTCAACCCCCAGTGCCTTGCTTACCAGCGCCAAAGCCTGATTCATACCCGTATCGAGCTGCTCCGGAGGCATGTTTATAAAGCGGGCTGAAAGCTCGGAGAGCAGCTTCAGCTGATCCTGCTGCTGCCGGTGCCGGTTAGAAGCGAGCGTGCGTTCCGTGATATCCGTGAGCGAAAAAATGTAGTTGGAGTGGTGCGGTATGTGCCTGAACTCGGCATAAGCATCAGCGCCGTTTTTGCACCTTATCCTGAAATCAACATTCGGAAGTTGTCTGTTTGTTTTAAGAGCTTCACCGGGTTTCGCTTTTTCCCAGCGTTCAACAATTTCATTTCGGTAGCTTTCGTCGGGGTAAGCAAGCCGGCGCCATTCGCTGAGGGTGCTGAAATCCTGCGGTGTATAGCCGGTGAGCTCAGTGAACTTCTGGTTGAGCTGCACCAGCCTTTCGCGGCTGTCAAATACAATAATGGGAAGCGGAATCTGATCGAATAGCGAATGCAGATTCTGTTCGTACAGATTCGACCGGGTAATGTAGTCGTAAACTTCCGTAACGTCGAGCACAAGGCCGTCGGTCCGGTGCGGGCTGCCGTCAGCATGCCGGCGGGTTTCGGCCTGTTCGTAAATAATTCTTACTTCACCATTCGGGCGGATGATGCGGTGCAGCAGTTCAGACTTGATACTCCCTGCCAGATGCTCTTCGAATTTTGTGCGAACATACTCGCGGTCATCCGGGTGTATGCTGTCAAAAATAGCGTCATAATCAGGCTGATCGCTTGTTTTATCCAGGCCGAATATCCGATACACCTCATCTGACCAGCTTATCTTTTTGCTGCTTAACTCAAGCTTCCAGGTACCTGATCGGGTTGCGGTAAGCAGCTGATCGAAACTGCTGAAAGGGGAGGGCGGTGCTTCTGATTCCTGAAACCGGAGTTGGTGTTTTCCTTCCGGCTCACCCGGGAAAACCAGCAGCCTGTAGGCTTCATCCCGGGCAGGCTCCCCTGCCGGTGCCTGCGTAACGGCCTGTAATTCGGCCTTATGGGTGTACACCGTGCCACCGCGCTCAAATTCAAGCAACAAAAAGGCAGAAGCCTGTTTGTCTGCGGCTTCTGCTAAAGAGCAAAGCTGTGCCTGAAGTGTCTGGAAGCCATTCTCTCCGAGGAGTTCGCTCACCTCCGCCCCGGCTCCTCCATGTTTTATAGCGGAATCCAGACCCGCATACCGGCGGAAACAGTCGTTAATGCCGGCAACAACCATGTCTGCATCAAAGTAAAGAATGCCAAGATGATTACTGGAAAAAAAAGGGAAAGTACGAATGACTTGACTCATGAAACTTGCAAAGGTTTAGTATAGTAGCATTTGGTGTATGCGATATTAGAAGCAGACGTTATTTGTGTGCCATGCTCGTTTGGTTGGAGTTCCAAACTACGTTTCGGTACGTATTATTTTCTGTGTATATAGCCCAATATGCATTAAGTATTTAAACTTAATAAAAACAACAATTAACTAATTTATGATTAATATGTATTCTTAGCAACAGCCAAGTGTATTATTTTGTAAATAAACGGGTGCTATTACGATGTTTGCCGGCCGGAAAAAGCTTGGTGAATATGAACGGAAGCAGATCCCGGGATAAAAGCAAAATGCTTATATTTACGCATCTAAATCAGCCTGTTAACTGATACCATGCCCGGAGCTTGTTCCTCCGGTTTTAAACCCTAAACTTATTTCCCCTTATGCTATTAAAAACATTTTCATTCCGCTTTTGTATGCTATTGGCCGTTGCTGCAACCTTTTTTCTTGCTGCCTGCGGCGGAGAAACCGAAACCGTACCTGCTGAAGATCAGGCCGCACAGGAGCAAACGTATGAAGTGCGCGGCTTTTTTGTGGAAGTAGATGATGCCGGGCAGATTATCACCATCTTGCACGAAGAAATCCCTGAGGTGATGCGGTCGATGCGTATGCGCATGATTCTCGAGGATAGTGCGGGTGCTGAAGGCCTTGAACGTGGTGATAAGGTTTCTTTCACTATGGTTCGTATAGGTAACTCATGGTACGTACGGAACGTGCAGTCTCTACCTGAAGGTACTGAGCTTGATATCGCTGATGATTTAAGGGGCATGCTGTAGTTCTGTATCTGTTTCCGGTAAATGCCCTAAGGCCTGTATGATAGTTTAAAGCTATCTGCAGGCTTTTTTTTGCGGTATTTTGTTCAGGGTGATGCGTGTTTCGCCCTTCCCCTTCATTTTGGGGAAATAAATTCAGGAAAGAGAGTAGTATTTGCGGCAGTTGTGCGGGGATACCATTCAAAATGAAACAGAGGTCCGCCAAATCATCGCGTTTTTGTATGCGTATCAGATTAGCAGGTTGGTGTGTGAGCAGACCTTCATTTCGTTTTCTGCTGAACTCACGAGCGGCCGAGGAAGTGCGTCTTGCCCTTTACGTCATCGAAGGAGGAAGCGATGATGAGGCTTTCGAAGCCGTAGCGGTTGTTGATGGTGTCGCGGGCGCGGAAGAGGTTCCGGAGTTTTTCATCTTCCCGGAAAAACAGCTCAAGCTGACCGCTGGCATCAAGGTCGAGGGTGCTCACGCCAAAGCCGCGGATGCGCTGCCCGTGCCGCAGGTAGTGCTGCACAACCGGCATGAGGGCCTGCAGGGCGGCTTCGGTAACATACTGATCGAGGTTGGTGAGCCCGGAGGTGGCAAAAACGACCTGCACCCCGCGCCAGCTTTCATCCTGAAAGCGCAGGTAGCCCGAAAACCGCCTTGCCCGCCGGTCGTAGCCCCGCATGCGGTAACACAGCTGCCGTACCGATTTGGTGATTTCGCCGCGTACCTGCTCCGGGTCGGTGGTCCATTGCGAGAAGGTGTGCATGTAGCTTACCTCTTCGGGCACATGCTCAGGGGCGTCGGCAACGATGGCGCGGTCGAGGCCGCACACGGTTTCCCAGAGCATGCGGCCGAAGTAGGCTCCGAAAAGCTTCTGAAAGGTGCCGCTGCCCTGCTGCACGGCCTCAGCTATGGTGCGCAGCCCGGCCTGTTCGAGGCGGGCAAACCGGCGGCTGCCAATGCCCCACACTTCATCGAGCTGCAGCGGGTGGATGAGCCGCCGCTCGGCGGCCTCGTCGGTCACTATTGTAAGCCCGTTAGGTTTCACCAGGTCGGAGGCCAGCTTGGCGTAGGTCTTTGACCGTGCAATGCCCAGTGAGCAAAACAGCGCCGTTGCCTCGTGTATATCGCGCTTGATGCGCTGCGCATAGCGCCGCAGTTTTTCGTCAGACTGCCGGATCATGAAGGTGAGGTCGAGGAAGTATTCGTCCATCGAGTAGGCTTCTACGTCGGCGGCGTAGCTGTCGAGCACTTCGCGGATTTGCCGGCTGATGGCCTGATATTTTTCATAGTGCACCTGCATGAACACCACGTACGGGCAAAGCTGCACGGCCTCGAAGGCGCTCATGCCGGTTTTGATGCCAAACTTGCGGGCTTCATAGCTCGACGTGGCTACAATGCCGCGGGCCGTGCCGTCGGGTTTGCGCCAGCCGCCAACCACCAGCGGCAGCCCCTGCAGGTCGTACGAAACCTGCTCCACCTGCGCGTAAAAGCAGTTCATATCGAGATGGAGGTACAGCCGCGGTTTGGCCCGCACATGCCGCTGCTCTGCCGAAATGGTGTTGTACAGGGTTATGCGGTGCACGTTCCTGGTGAGGTCGTATGCGCCGGGGTCGAGCTTCTTCATGCACCCAAATTACATATATTGCACATATTTCGATGTAAAACTTTCGGGCGCGTAACCGGCATTTCGGTGTAAGCTTCCCTCCGTTGTCACCCTTTGTTCCTTAACTGCTTTACTATCAGATGCTTGAGCCGGGCAGGGGATGTCACGTGAAAAATTGGCACTGCAGGCTGACGATTTATCGGGCGTGTTGCGGCTTGTATTATATGTGTGTAATATGTGCAAAAGCCAACACAGACCTAAACAAAAAGCGTTTTATGCAAGTTGCCAAGCTGGAAAAAATCAATGTTATAGCTGCGTATGCCGGCTTCCGGACGGATACGCTTACCCGGGCTATTACGCCGATCCGGTTTATGCTTGCAAACGGCGACCGGCATCAGGTGGCGGAGGTTAAGCGCTCGTACTCGGAGCGGGTCGGCGATTCGCTGCATGTGCATTTCGTGGTGAAGACCAAAGAGAACCGTTATTTCGATATCGTGTACGACAGCAAGCGCATCACATGGATGCTGGTGGTGGAGCTGGAGGAAGCCTTGTTTACCGCGCAGGGCATGGCGTGAGAACCATGTATGGCCCGCCGGTTTTCCGGGAGGTTCGGAGGTTTGGTAATTTGATGATTTGAAGACTGATGCTCAGGTCATGTTTTCTCACAAAAAAAGTTCGTGCAGGCTTTTGATATTTAATTGAGGTGATGGCGGTGCCGGGTGTGCAGCTGTGCTGTTTGGCCGGGAGTTCTGCTGCTGCGTGCTGGCAGTCCCGGTACAAAAAAAGCCCCGCTGCAGGTCCTTGTTTTGCGGACCTTGCAGCGGGGCTTGATTTGTTTACGCTGCCCCGTTTTGTTTCGGGGCTTTAAGTTTTGCCTATCGCTGAATCGGCACGAGGCGCAGCACGCGGCCGTTGCTTTCATCGATGATGTAGAGGAAGCCGTCCGGGGCGAAGCGTACGTCGCGGATCCGGGCGAGGCCGGGCACGAGGCGCTCCTGATGTACGGCGCGCTCATTTTCGAGATCAACTACGATGCGGTTGAGGTGGCGGCCGGCAAGGGCACCGCTGAATACGTTGCCGTTCCAGCCGGGGTAGCGCGCACTGTTGTGCACGATGGCCATGCCTGAGGGCGCGATGGAGGGGGTCCAGTGGTGCAGGGGCTGCTCCATACCAACGGCAGCGGTATCCTGACTGATGGGGGAGCCGTCGTAATCAACCCCGTGGGTGATTACGGGCCAGCCGTAGTTGCGGCCACGGCGCAGGATGTTGATTTCATCGCCGCCGCGGGCGCCGTGCTCGTGCGACCACACTTCGCCGGTTACCGGATGCACGACCATGCCCTGAATGTTACGGTTGCCCAGGGTAAAGATTTCGGGCATGCCGCCGTCAACGTTTACGAAGGGGTTGTCGCGGGGTACGCGGCCGTCGTCATAGATTCGCATAGATTTGCCCGCGTGATTGGTTACGAGCTGTGCGTTTTCCATTACGCCGCGGTCGCCGATGGCGAAGTAGAGGAAGCCGTCGGCATCGAATACGATGCGGCTGCCAAAGTGGAAGGGGCGGGCGGTGTTCGGGTGCCCGCGGAAAATTTCTTCAAAATCGTGAAGCATGTACCCGTCAAGGCGTCCGCGGCCTATGGCGGTGTTGGAAGTGCCGGCCTGTGAGTAGGAGTAGGCCAGGTAAACCAGCTGATTGTTGATAAAATCGGGGTGCAGGGCTACATCGAGCAGACCGCCCTGATTGCGGTTAAATACGGTTGGCGTACCGCCGATAACCTGCGGGCTGAGCTGCCCGTTTTCGACTATGCGAAGGCTCCCGCCTTTTTCGGTGATAAGCACGCGCCCGTCGGGCAGGAATGCCAGTGCCCAAGCGTCGCTGAGGCCATCAACAACGGTTTCGAGCCAAAAAGTGACCTCTTCTGATTGAAAGACGTTACCGGTAATTTCTCCGGTCGGGAAGTAGAAGTCGTCTGGCAGGTGCTGAGCTTTTGCTTCAGCTGTGAAAAAAGCGACTATCACGGTTAAAAATGCCGCTATCAGTACAGTGGAGTTAAATCTCATAATCAAATAGGTGAGCGTGTTAAGGGTTTAAATTGATGAGGCACATAAATACAATCTAACAAATTAGCGGATAATTTACCTGAGATTATGAGATGCCGCGGGCAGTGTTTGGGTGTACGTGGCGGGGTTTGTGGAGCCGGGGGCTTTCGGGGTGAGCGATGGGGTTTGGGATGCAGTGCCGACGGGCTCCCCTGTGTATGCGGGGCCTGTCGGGCTGGCTGAACGGGTTTGGCAACGGCGGCAGGTTGTGAATGGAAAAACATCCCCCGATAAAAAAATAAAAAAGCCCGGCTGCCATTTGGCAACCGGGCTTTTGAAAATTCAGATCAGATTGTTTACTGAACTTTTAATTTTTCTCAGCGGCTTAATTGGTTTCGCCGTCGCGGTTGTAGTCGTATCCATTAGCGTTGCTCATGATCTGAGCTACGATGGTGAGCAGGATACCGTAAACTACTTTTGAAGAAACGTCGGCGATGGTGTAGGTGAGCTGACGACCAACTACAGCTGCCTCAGCGGCAAGACCTGTGAGCGAAGGCTCGAGTCCTGGCGGGATGAGGTATGGCATCAGGTAGGCGCCAGGGTAGAGCATCCATGACCAGAAGAAAACAACCCAGATGTAATTCATATAGCGGGCTGCATCAGCAGGAATTCCTTCAGAACCTTCAGCGATAACTTTCTTCATGGTGATAAGGATATCAATGAAGAAAACCGTAGAAATGGTACCCCAAACTACGAACAGGGTGAAGTTGGTTACTTCGTAGTACTGACCAATGTAACCGGTGAGAATCATGAGTGTACCGGAAATCCAGAAGCGGTTACGCACAGAAGAAAAGCTGCTCTTTGTGAGTGTTACAACAAACAGGATTTGGAAAAGAAGCATGGGTACGTCAATCAACCAGTTCAGATAACGGTAACCGTTATTGAACAGCGCAGCGCCGTCGGCCAGGAAGTAGCGGCCCTGATCGGTATCAAAGGCAAAAGCATTTACCCAGTTCTGAGCCTGAATGAAGAGCAGGAGCCCTGCTGATACCATTACCACAACCGAAAGAACGGCTGTTGTGCGGTACTTTGGCTGTACGGTTTTAATGGTGAGAATGAAATAGATGAGCGCTGCAAACATCACAGCATACCCCAC
>NZ_JAIUMX010000035.1:0-31922 GCF_022565315.1 Cyclonatronum sp.
GCCTGTTTGCCTCATCAGAGCATCTTGCGCGCCGGCTGCTCACGCAGTACCCGGAGCTGCCTGACCGGAACCTGCGCGCAAAGCTGGAAATCTACGGCGCCATGCGCATCGGCAACACCGCTCCCGATCTTGTTTTCGGTCCGCTCAGGAACCGACCCGATGGTCTGTCAGCGGAAAGCCTGAGCGGGCTGGATGCTGATTTTGTGCTGGTCGTCTTCGCCGCAGGCTGGTGCGCCGCCTGCCGGGAGATGCTGCCCGAACTGCGGGCAAGGTACCAAAGCTGGCGTGCGCAGGGGGTGGAAGTTGTGCTGGTAAGTCTGGATGATGCGCCCGAAGCCTTTGAAGCGTTCACCGCCGGGCTGCCCTTTCCCGCCACCACCGACCTGAACCGCTGGGAAAGCGCCGCCGCCCTCGACTGGCACGTGCACAGCCTGCCCGCCTTCTGGCTGCTGGACCGCGACCGCAGGATTATCCTGCGCCCCAACTCCGTAAGGCACGCCCATGCCTGGGTTGACTGGCACCTCATACAGGGCAACCCCATCCCCTCCCCGCGCTGATCTCCCGGTTGATGGCACGCGGATTGAGCGGATCGGGCCGGATTTCCGCGGATTTTTTGGGGGGTTGATGCACCGAACCCCGCCCCCATGTCATTTCGAACGCTTATCAGGTGGAAGGAACTCTCCGAAGCATCCGGGAGGGGAGAAGCAGGAAAATGACCGAAGCGTAATGTGAGAAATCCCCAAAGCCAGCCCCCCACCCTTCGCGCCCTTCGCGCAACCCTTCGCGGTCTTCGCGGTTAAATTCCGGCAGCTGATTTTCACCGCGAAGGCCGCTAAGGATGTCGCGAAGGGCGCGAATAGTAGGGTGCCGGATGGCCCGCGGAACGGGTCAGATTTCAGTTACCCCGTACGCTTCTAATACAAAAAACCAAACAGCCAAAGCGGGATGCGGTTGCCATATCCGGTTTCGATGCCGTCGATGGCGAGCCATGCGTTTTCTTCACCTGAAATCTGTGCGGCGGTCTTGTTTTTGCCGCCCACTTCAAGGAGCAGGCTGCGATCAACGAGGAAGTCGCCACGATCAGGCTCGTGCACGGTGTGGATCGGAGCAAGCTGACTAAGCAGGAATGATTCGCGCTGCGTGCCGGGGTTCACCTCACCCGGATTAAGGCTGTGCATGATATTGGGATGGCTCAGGTAAACTTTTTCCGGCTTGGTAAGCAGGCTGATCCCTTTTTTCGCACTAAACAGGGATCGTGTGAGCCCCGCCAAATCAAGATAGCGGAAATAAGCCTTCAGGTTGTTTTTGCCTGTCTGCATGCGTTCCGCAAGTTTGTCGATGTTAGGTTTGAAAGGCACACTGTGGCTGATGATGTGCAAGAGCTGTTTTACTTTTTCCATACTTGCCGGGCTGATCCCGGTAGTGAGCAGTAAATCGGACTCGATAACCCGGACAACCGTTTCCCGAAGGCGCAAATCGTAAGTTTGCGGGTTTTCGAAATAATAGGGGTAGTAGCCCCCGCGCAGGTAATCCTCAAAATGCTGAAGCGGCCTGATTTCCTGCCAGATCGTTTTTGCAATCTGCTGATGGTCGCTCAGAATGGAACTTAGCGGAATAACATCGAAAGTCTTTCCCGTTGCAAACTGAATATACTCGCGAAAGGAAAGCCCCGGAAGGTCGTAAATCACGGCCCGCCTCGAAAGCTCACCAAGGCCCTCACTCAGCTGAAGCATGGATGAACCGGTAAACAAAACATGAAGCCCGGGATAGCGGTCATAAATGTTCTTCATTTCACGGGCCCAGCCACTGTAGCTGTGCACTTCATCGATGAGAAGGTACTCGCCGCCCCGTTTCACAAATGCATCTGCAAAATCGGCAAGTCCCTGCTGCGCAAAAGCAATATCATCCAGACTGACATATATTTTTTTCTTGTCCTGAAGCTTCATCCGGGCAAACTGAAGCAACAGCGTCGATTTGCCGACTCCCCGGGCACCCTTGATTCCAATCATGCGTCCGCCCTCAGAAAGCTGAGCCAGCTGATTTCTTACAACCGCTTCCGGCGCATGTGAGATGAGCCGTTCAGAAATTTCGAATAAATAATCCATCATAATATCGGTCTGTGTTCAGACCGAATTTACTTGTAAATCGGTTCACGTCCAAACCGATACCTGATGTGCGCCTAATGGCACGCGGATTGTGCGGATCGGGCCGGATTTGCGCGGATTTATTAGGGTGATGAAGCCCAATCCCCGCCTTCGCGGTCTTCGTGCAACCCTTCGCGCCCTTCGCGGTAAAAAACCGGCGCTTAATCCATGACTCTCAACGCATCCTTCACCCCTAAAAAATCTCGATATCGCCTATGCTGAAGCGGTTGCTTTCGGGGGTGGCCTGTTTGGGCTGCCAGGTGCGCACGTGTATCAGGGGTTCTTCTTCGCTTCGGAAATCAATCAGCAGGAAGAGGTAGCCCACATCGGAGTAGGTTTGGGAGTTGTAGTACTGCACCAGCGACACGCCGTACATGTGCGGCTGCTGCGGGTGCCGGAAGATGTCGATGTCCTCAAAGCCCACATCAATCCAGGCGTTTCGGGCGAACACCCCGCGCAGGCGGCTCAAATATTCTTCCTTGTTGAAGCGCAGGAATTCAACCTGCTGCTCATATTCGGAGCTGCGACCCTTGCTTTCCACAACCCGACCCACGATAATCAGGGCTTCATCGCTGAACACCTGTTCGATGAAAGCGATGTCTTTCTGATTGAAGGCCGTGCGGAAAATTTCGAGAAAGCTGATGATCATCATCCTGTTTTCGTGATCGACCGCGCTGTCGGCGGCACGGATGAGCGCCTGATAGCGGTGTGCGGGAAGCGCGAGCCGGAGGCCGGATACGCTGCCGTCGGCGCTGAACTCCAGCACGCCCTCCTCAAAATGCTCATCGCCTGACTGATCCCGCATCATCAGCGGGATGTTGCGCATCTCCCAGCTGCCGTCGCTGCGGCGGGCGAGCTGCTCGATGATGATGTCGTCATCCACATAAAACCGACTCACGCTCCACAGGCGGCCGAAGCCGACCGCGTCGAAGGCCGCGTGGGTTTCCCGCCCGAAATTCGGACGTCGCTGCAGGCCGAAAGAGCGGTTGATTTCCGTGAGAAAAGCCGTAGCGTTGCGTTCAATAACAGCGCGAAAACCGCTGTCCGAAAAATCGGCAACGTTCACCAGCACCTCCGCCGGTGGATCAGTAGCTGCAGTGGCCTCCGGGCTGTGCGCCCTGATGCCGGCCGGGAAACACATCACCCCAAAAAGAAAAAACAGCACGGCAGCACCCGCAAAAAAAGGCCGGCGTTGAGAAGAGATTTTAAAATAGGATGAAACTTTCATTCGGCTTAAGACTTGATGAAGCGTTGAGCAGCAAATAGCTTGCTTGGAAAAGACATGGTGATAATTTTGACCGCTAACCGCTAACCGCTAACCGCTAACCGCTAACCGCTAACCGCTAACCGCTAACCGCTAACCGCTATTCCGTGAAGTGAAACCAGACCGTTCCCATATTGCGGAAGCGTTCGGGGATTTCGGTTTCGGTGAAGGTTGTGGTGCCGGGCAGGCGGGTGCGCGCTCCGTTCAGGGCGGGGCCAAGCACGGCTTCGACGCGGCGGTTCACGGGGTTGATGACCGCGAGGTAGCTTAGTGAGGCATCGGGCATGTCCGTGCGGTTGCCGACAATCAGCCGGCCTTCCTGCTGCAGCCCGTTAAGGCGGCTGATGAACTGATCGCCGATGCGGATGCGCAGTAGCTCGTCGAGCAGGGCTGTTACGATGGCGCTTTCGCTGGCTGTGCTGCGAGCAGGTGCAGGCGTGGGCGCTGTTTCCGGGCGCGGACTTCGCCCCGCAGTTGCCGGCGGTGTCGGACGGCGCTCGCTGAGCGGGCTGATGCGTCCGCTGCGGTGCAGGCTTTTGTGCGTAGTTAGGTGCTCGTCGTTGTTCAGGTGAAGCGAAACTTCTGCGGTATCGGAGCCCGGTTGAAAGGTGACGACCGGCGTGGATTCGGTGGTGCTTCGGCCGTCGATGGTCCAGCGGACGGAAAAGACGCTGAGGTTTTGGGTGTTGGGGATGAGGCGCACCCTGCCGTTGCTCAGGGCTACGGTTTCGATATCGAGGCTGAGGGCGGGGCGCCAGTCGGCCGTTACCGCGCGGCGGGTTTCGGGCCGGATGCGCAGCAGGGCATCGGTGGTTTCTTCAGCAAGGCTGCTGCCGGGCGAAGGACTGATGCGCAGCACCAGCTCTTCGAGGGCGCTTGTGCGGGGCTGATCGATGTAGAGGGAGGTACGCCCGTTAACGACCGGGTGCGCCCCCGCGCCCCGGCGGTCGATGCCGGCTTCCAGCATTTCTGCCGGCTGATTTCCGAAGCGGATTTCCAGATCGAGGTACATTTCGATGCTGTCGCCGGAGCTGCGGTTGCGCACGCCCGAAACCCGGATATCGGCTTCGTTCATCCGCCGCAGGATGCGCTCCCGGCTGAGCAGGCGGGCTTCGACCGGGGCATCCGAACCGAAAGCGGTCACGAAAACCGGCTCAGGGAAAAAGGTGGTTGCGGCAAGGACTTCCAGCCACAGCAGCATGGCCCCGTTGAAATTGCCGAGACTTTCGGCCATTTCGGCCTGTGCGAGCATGGATCGGAGCCGGCCGGCTTCAAGCTCAAGGGTGCGCGCAAAATCGGCCCGGCTGATGTAAGCGGTCGTGCGCCAGCTGCCGTCGCGCCGCTGCACTTCGATATGTCCCGCGCCGCGCAGCTCCATGCGGCTGAGGGTGCGGCTGCGCATCTGCACCTCGCTGCGGAGTTCCTCCTCGTTCTCGCTCACGCGCACTTCGGAATCCGAAATCACAAAAACGACGATGCGTTCAATCAGATCCTGCCGCGCAAGGCTCAGTGCCTGTTCGCGGTTCTCGTGAAAAGCCTCCCCCCAGTGATAGTTGCCGCTCTGCTTGATTTCGAGAATGCGCTGACTTTGCTCCGTCGTTTGCGCCTGCGCCGAAAGCGGGTTGATCAGCTGTGAGGCCGCGATCATACAAACCGCTAAAAAAAGAAAAACCGCACGAAACGGAAGGGGTTTCGGGCGGGCAGATATATCGGGAGCCGGCCGGGAGAGCTTGCGGGGCCCGGATGCACTAAGGCGTAAAAAAGTAAAATTCATTCGGGACAAATCTGCGACTAAGCTTGTGATGCGGTGCTAAAAAGAAGCCGCGGCCTGTTTTGGTATTCAGCTGAAGGCCCGGAAACCCATCACCCGAAAAAAAGATACCAAAATTTGAAAAAAGCGCCTCGGCGAGTAAAAAATATGATACGGAATTAGCGCTGAAGCCGCAAAGAGATACGTCCTGTTTTGTCCCGAAAGCCGGGCAGGCTCAGACCTTGTTCTCCGGTTTGTGGATGCGGTCGTAGAGCAGGTAGTAGCCGATTACACCAAAAAGGGCGGCCATGATGAGGGTCATGATGAAGCTGTTGAGGCCCTTCGTGAAGCCGTGAGCCGTGGCGATGGTGGTGAAGGTGATGAAGGTAAAAAGCAGCGCGCAGATCAGGTTCACCCAGCGCATCATGCGGGTGGCTTTGCGGTACTCGTGCGCCGCGTTTTCTTCGGTGATGGTGACGGTGTAGTTAAAGGTATGCGGCGCTTTGTTGAGGAAGTAAATCATCATAAACGTCATGGCGCCCATAAGCGGGAGCAGCAGCAGCATGTAGCGGGAGCCGGTGGAGGTCACTTCACCCGAAAAATCAAAATGAGTGGGCACAAGCTCGGGGAGTCCGCTGAAGGATACGGCAACCATGAGCACCAGAATGATGATGAGTGTAAAGCCGAGCCGGTCGAGCAGGCGGTCAAAAGGCTCGGGTTCGATTTCAAGTTTGGGGGGACGCGGGCGTTTCATCAGGCAGTTTTTTTCATGGGGAGGTTTTGGGGCGCAGATGGGGGACTGCTGTACGGAAGATATCAAAATCTGTTGCCGGCTGTGGCGGGATTTCGGGTTCCTGCATTCGGATATGACCGTTTTGTGCAGCTTTGTAAAACAAGCCGTTACCAGTATATTTCCGACAGGTCCGCCTGCTGTTGGATTAAGAATGCAGCCAATCGGCCAGCCGTTTTCTATGTTCACCGCTTTTTCTTCATCAACTCCGTAAATCATGTCCGTACAACCGATTACAGATCCCAAAGCTGCCGGGGCTGCAAGCCCTGTAACCGACGAAGCCTTTTTTGAGGCGCTCAGGCGCAGCGAGTACGCCAACCTCGACGCCGGCGGACACACCTATCTCGATTTTACCGGCGGCAACCTGAACCCGCGGAGCCTGATTGAGGCGCATCAGAACATGCTGCTCGAATCGGTGCTCGGCAATCCGCACTCGACCAACCCGACCTCGCAGCTTGCGACGCAGCTCGTTGAGGAAGCCCGGGCCAAAATTCTTTCCTTTTTTAATGCCGCGGCCGATTACTACTGCGTGTTTACGACCAACGCAACCGCGGCCCTGAAGCTCGTTGGGGAGAGCTACCCCTTCACCGCAAGCAGCACCCTGCTGATGCTCAGCGACAACCACAACTCGGTGAACGGCATCCGTGAGTTTGTGAAGCGCCGCGCCGGCCGCACGCTGTACGCGCCGCTGAACGTGGAAGACCTGCAAATCAACGAAGAAAAGCTTGCCAAGCTGCTTGAAGACGGGCGCGGCGAGGGGCCGAACCTGTTCGCTTTCCCGGCGCAGAGCAATGTATCGGGGGTGCAGCATCCGCTGGAGTGGATTGCCCGCGCACAGGCGCTCGGCTACGATGTGCTGCTCGACGGCGCCGCTTTTGTGCCGACCTCCCGGCTCGATCTGAGCGTGTGGAAACCTGAGTTTGTCTCGGTCTCTTTCTACAAAATGTTCGGCTTCCCGACCGGCATCGGCTGTCTGCTGCTCAAAAAATCGGCATTCACCAAACTGAGCAAAAGCTGGTTTGCAGGCGGAACCGTGACCCTGGTTTCCGTTGCCGAGCAGAAGCAGCACCTGGCCGACGGGCACGAGCGCTTCGAGGACGGCACCCTGAACTACAACATGATTCCTTCCGTGAAGAATGGCCTGGAATACCTCGAAACCATCGGGATGGAGCGGATCTCGGCCCGCGTTAAGGCGATGGCGGGATGGCTGGCGCAGCAGCTGCGGGAAATCCGGCACGACAACGGAAAGCCGGTCGTGCGGTTGTTTGGTCCCGAAACGTTTGAAAACCGCGGCGGCAGCCTGGTGCTCACCTTCTTTGACCGCGACGGGAAACTCTATCCGTTTCAGGAAGTGGAAGGGCTGGCCAACGAGCGGAAAATTTCGATCCGCTCGGGCTGCTTCTGCAATCCCGGCATTGATGAAATCAACTCCTGCGTATCTACGGAGGAAATTGCCCGCTACTTCGCAAGCCGCGACCGGCACTCGCTGCCGGATATGGTGAAGTTTCTTGGCCGCATGCGCGGCGCGACCCGCGTTTCGGTCGGCATCGCCAACGTGCAGAAAGACCTCGATACCTTTGTGGATTTCGTGGCCTCGCTCAAAAACAAAACCATAGCCGAAGCTTTGCGCCGCAACGAGATAAAGGCGATCAGCCACTGCTGAGGCAGCGAAGCCGGAAATGAGCATGCACATTTTCTTTTCACACGGGAAGGAGAGCGGTCCGAACGGCATCAAGATTCAGCAGCTTTCGGCTCTGCTGCGCGAGCGCGGACTGACTTCGGAGAGCCTTGACTACACCGACACCTTCGACCCGGCCGTGCGCGCAGCCCGGCTGGTGAGCCGGGTCAGAGCTTTTACCGACACAAACCCCGGAGCGGGCTGGGCGCTTGCCGGTTCAAGTATGGGCGGGGCCGTGAGCCTGCTGGCCCTGCGCGACCTGCAGCCTGCGCTCAAGCCGGCTGGACTCTTCCTGATGGCGCCGGCCGTTTTCATGCCGGGATATGAAACCGAACCCCTGCCGGAAATCAGCTGCCCCGTGAGCCTCATTCACGGCTGGCAGGATGAGATCATCCCCCCGGAAAACGCCATTCGGTTCGCCCGCCTCTTCCCGAAGCACACCCGGCTGATGCTGCTTCCCTCGGGCCATACCCTGAATGAAGTGCTGCCCGACGTAAAGCATTTTTTTCTGCGTTTTTTGGATGATGTGTGCCCGGGCAGGTCATAATGCTGAAGCCGCATCTTCACTTTACAGCTGAACCCTTTCCCGCAAACAAGAATGATTTGGAGGAGAATTATGACACAGACTAAGCGCCAAAATGCGTCATCAGCGCCGGCACCGGTTGCAGCTCTGCTGCTCCCGCTCGTGATACCTGCCCTCGGTTTTGCTGCGTCCGGCTGCGGCAGCGAACCTGCCCGGTTACCCGCCGGTGAAACGCATCACGAAGTGGAAGGCGCTGCGGAGCGTCTGCTGGTATTCACCAAAACGAGCGGCTGGCGGCACGACTCCATAGAAGCAGGTGTGGCAGCGGTGAAAAAGCTGGCTTCGGAAAACGGCTTCAGCCTCACGCACACGGAGCAGGCGGGGTATTTCACGCCGGAAAATCTCAGTCGTTATCAGGCGGTGCTTTTCCTGAACACAACAGAAACCGTGTTCACGAATGATGCGCAGCGGCAGGCCTTCAAAGCCTTCATTCAAAACGGCGGCGGTTTTGCGGGGGTGCATTCCGCGACTGACACGGAGTACGAATGGCCGTGGTACGGCGGGCTGGTAGGGGCGTATTTCAGCAATCATCCCAACAATCCGAATGTAAGGCGCGCGGTGATTGAGGTGGTAAACCGGGATCACCCTTCAACCCGGCATCTGCCGGAGCGCTGGGAGCGGGAAGATGAGTGGTACAATTTCAGCTTCATCAGTCAGGCAACAGAGGTGCTGCTGCGGCTCGATACCGACAGCTATGAGGGCAGCGACCATCCCGGAAATCATCCGGTTGCCTGGTATCATGCGTATGACGGCGGACGGGCCTTTTACACGGCTCTGGGGCACACGCGGGAGTCATTCGAAGAGCCGCTGTTTCTCGAGCACCTGCTGGGCGGCATTTTGTATGCTTTGGGGCGGCACTAAAGCACAGGCTGAGGCTTTTGAAGCCTGAGGTTTAAAGATTGAGGCTGCCGGAACCTGATGGATCCGGTTTCTGTGCGCTGACTTCTCATCACCGATCCCTGAGCAGAGCAGCTTCCTGTTTTGGGGTTTTGAAGCCGGCTTATGGGATGGGTTCAGGCTGGGAGCGCCGGCATCAGAAAGCAAGGGACACGCCGTCGATTTGGGATTTTTAAGCAGCACGGGCGCCAGTGATGTGCACGGAGTTTCCCCCAAATAAAAAAATGACGGGAGCGGCAAAAGGTCGGGAATCAGGGGCAGATTTATTTTCAGGACTTCGCGAACACCTCAGCCAGGAACAGTATGTGGGCGCCCAGCTCGGTTTGGATGAGGTCTGCACCGTGCCGGATGTCATCCCGGCTGACGTTTGCAGCGAAGCGCTTGTCTTTCATTTTTTTGGTGACGGAGCTGGCCTTCATGCCCACAAAGCCCTCCGGGCGCATCAGGGAGACGGCGTGCATGAAGCCGCTGAGTTCATCGCAGGCAAAGAGGTAGCGCTCAATTTCGGTTTCCGGCTGCTTGCCGGTGCGCTCCGGGGCGTGTGCCCGAATGGCTTCGGTAACGGAGACCGGCAGCCCGAATTTCGGGAAAACTTCGGCTAAGGCGTAGTTGGGATGGGCGTCGGGGTGTTTCTCCCAGTCGAGGTCGTGCAGCAGGCCGGCGAGGTACCATTCATGGGTTTCCTGGTCGTTTTTGTCCAGCTTTTGGGCGTAGGCCGTCATGGCGGCAGCAACCATGCGGCAGTGGTGTCGCAGGTTTTCGTTTTCGATGAAGGTTTCGAGCAGCTGTTCAGCTTCTTGTTTCGTCATGGCAGTTCAAAGTTGTTGTTTTTTAAAGGAAAAGTGAAAATTACAGGCAGTCCGGGATTTGAGCGAATATACCAACTGCTGAAAGGAATGCAAGAAAAGCATAAAAAAAGTGATTTTAGCCGTATTTTTCGGGGCTGGCTGCCCCTCCCTGTTGTGAAAGACCAGAAGGAACAGCTGGTCTCATTTTATAGTTTTCAAATCATGCTTCCAATCTATCTAAAAAAGTCGCGTGTGTCTGCCGCTGCCTGTGTTGCACCTGAAGGGCAGCTGATTGATTGTAACCCTGCATTTGAGCGGTTGTTTGGCGAAAAAACGGGTTTCACTAAGCTTTTTGATCTGATACAAACCGGTTCACACGGCAGTTTGCGCCGATTATGTGCTAATGCGGGTTCAGCAGAAAAACGCAGAAAACGGACAATACCGGTAACGACCCTCTTTACAGTGTACGGAACAGCTGTGCAGGCAGATTTTATGCCTTTTTCAGAAGGACCTGAGGGAACTGTGCTGCTTGGACTATTTGCACAAATTTTGCCCAATACAGGGCTTCCGAAGCATACCCCTACAAATCTTGAGCTTCAGCGTGATTACCTTGCGTCGATTATTGCAGCCATACCTGATATGCTGCTCATTGCTGACAGAGACGGCAACATTCTGGAGTGGGGACATGCTGCCGATGGCAAAGAGGGCTTTGTTCCTGCTGCCGGTTTTGAAGAAACTGCTTTGCAGGGGCTGCTTCCGGTACGTGTTCGTGCAGCCTTTCGCAGTGCACTCCGGCGCATTTGCCGCGGTGAATCTGCTGAACGGGTCGAATACAGCCTTGCAGGCAGTGGTCAGGATAACTGGTTTGAAGCCAATCTCGCTCCATTAGGTAATGATAAAATTATTGTACTAAACCGGGATATTACCAAGCGGAAACAGACTGAAGAGAAAATCAGAATTCAGGAAGGCATGCTTCGGGCAATTTATAACAGTGCGGGACAGTCAGTAACCTTTATTGACCTTGAGTTCAAAGTCATGTTCTTCAACAAAGTTGCCGAAAATATAGTGAAGCAGGTTTTCGGAAAGGTGAAGACCATCGGTGCGCCAGCCCTCGATTATGTGTTGCCTGCCGACCGGGATGCGTTCGAAAATTATTATCGGGAGGCCCTTGCCGGCAAGCAGGCTTATTTTGAAAAGGAGAATCAGGGTAAATGGTGGCGTTTTTTCATTTATCCGGTGTATGATGAGGGCGGCAAAATCAGCGGTATTGCTCAAAATGTGGCTGACGTAACCGACCGGAAAGAACGGGAAATTGAGCTTCGTGAAAATAAAGAACGGCTGAATAAAACAATCGAAGCGGTACCGCACCCGCTGTTAATCACTGACGAGGCCTGCTGCATTACCTATATAAATGAGCAGTTTGAGGCCGTGCTGGGCTACGATGAAAGCAAGGCCGTGGGATTGCCGCTTAGCAGCCTTATCCCTGATGACTACAAAGCAGAGTTTGGTCAAAAACCGCTGCTGTATTTTGAACGGGTTGAAACTGAAAACGCACTTAGTACGGATCGTTACATAGCTGTTCTGAGATCCTGCGGCGACCAAATAACGATGGACAGCAGCTTCAATACTTTTTCGAACTTCGGCAAGCAGTACTCCATCATTATTTTGCAGGATGTAACGGAGCTTAAGCGCCGTCAGGATATCATCCTCACCCAAAATAAATTCCTGCGGAAAATTGCATGGCAGCAGTCCCACGAAGTGCGCCGGCCTATCGCCAACATTTTGGGAATCTGCAACATGATCAGAGGGGATGAAGCGCTCTCAAATGAGGAGCTCAAACTCTACCTGCAGCACCTGAGCATAGAGGTGGCCAATCTTGATGACATCGTGAAAGCCATCGTTGCCGAAACGAACCGTACCGAAGAAGCGGCCGGCGATCAGCCCGGCACCTGATCTTCACCGTTGTTTTGCTGCTGAAAGGTGTTCTTCCTTTTACATTTTATGAGCCAGCACCCGGAGTACGCTCGCTTTTCCCTGATGGAAACGGCCTTCGCTGAGTTCCGTTTCTACCGGTTCGAGTTCAGAGAAGCTGTAGCCGCTTAGCCAGTTTTCAAGTTGTTCGGGGGTATAAAGCAGCTCCGGCGATTGTGGCCCGCCCGATGCACGGCCCAGCTGTGCGGCTGAATAAAGCTCTGCAATCAGAACGCCGCCGGGCTTAAGGCTTTCGGTTATTTTTGCAAAGGCGCGCTCCATAAACAGCGCCGGTAAGTGGAAAAAGATAACTCCGGCCGCATCGAAGCTTTCGGGTTCAAGGGCCGCATCATGAAAAGACTCGACCCGGTAATCGAGCTGCACCGCATTTTTCCGGGCAAGCTGCATCGCCTTTCGCCGGCCGGCTGTGCTGAAATCAACAGCGGTAACTTTCCAGCCCTGCTGTGCAGCCCACACGGCATTGCGGCCTTCACCCTCTCCGGGCAGCAAAATATGGCCGGGCGTGAACTGCTCCAGTTTTTCTTTAAAATAAAGGTTGGGTTCAGTGCCGTAGGCATATTCGGGCGCCCGGTAGCGTTCGTCCCAGAAATGTTTCATAGTTTCGTTTAATTCGTAATAAAAGCGGCGACTAAATCTGATTGAGTTGTTTTCGCCAGATGAAAGAATTCTGAAGTTAAGGAAGACTGATCCTTTTTATGACTTTTTAGGTTGATAAAGTTGTCTTTTGTGTAGGGGGGATGAAGCCTCAAAGCCATAAAAAAAGGCCGGAGGTAAAATCTCCGGCCTTGTGGTACGCATTAATGATGGTCTGCCCGAATCGGGTTAAGCTGTTTCAGCTTCTGAACCCTGAATGGCCTGCAGTACTTCGAGCGCTGCCCGCGGGATGTGCGTACCCGGTCCGAAAACCGCTGCCACACCCTGCTCCCGCAGCCAGTCGAAGTCTTTGGGCGGAATTACACCGCCGGCAATCACCACGATATCTCCGGCATCCTGCTTCTTCAGCTCGCTGATGAGTTTTGGGATGAGGGTTTTGTGGCCTGCGGCCAAACTCGAAACGCCCACTACGTGCACGTCGTTTTCCACGGCCATTTTGGCAGCTTCTTCCGGGGTAGAAAACAGCGGCCCCATATCCACATCAAAACCGATATCGGCGAAGGCGGTCGCCACTACTTTGGCGCCGCGGTCGTGCCCGTCCTGCCCCATTTTCACCACGAGCATACGGGGTCTGCGGCCTTCCTGCTCCGCGAAAGCTTCGATAGCTTTTTTGATCTTGCTGTAGTCTTCATCGGCTTTGTAGGCACTTTCATACACGCCGGAAATGGTCTGAGAAGTAGCGTTGTGGCGGCCCCAGACTTTTTCGAGGGCATCAGAAATTTCCCCGACCGTGCAGCGGGCCCGGGCTGCCTCAACCGCGGCTTCCAGCAGATTGATGCCGGTATCGGTAGTGGCAGCACGTAATTTACTGAGGGCAGCTTCGGCTTTGACAGCATCACGGCTTGCCTTCACTTTTTCAAGGCGTTCGATCTGCTTGCGGCGAACCTCGGTGTTGTCGATATCCAGTACTTCGATGTCATCTTCCTTCGCGAGGCGGTACTTGTTTACCCCAACGATGGTTACATCCCCCTTATCGATGCCCGCCTGCTTGATGGCGGCCACTTCCTCAATGCGCATTTTCGGCATGCCGCTTTCGATGGCTTTGGCCATGCCGCCCAGCTCGGTGACTTCCTCAATAATGGCGCGGGCTTTTTCGACCAGCTCCATCGTCAGAGATTCGACCGCGTAGGAGCCCGCGAAGGGATCTACGGTTTTGGTGATGTCGGTTTCTTCGGCGATAATCAGCTGCGTATTTCGGGCGATGCGCGCTGCGGTATCGGTCGGCAGGGAGATGGCTTCGTCGTAGGAGTTGGTGTGCAGGCTTTGGGTGCCGCCGAGTACGGCTGCCATGGCTTCGATGGTTGTGCGAACCACGTTATTGAGCGGATCCTGCGCGGTGAGGCTCCATCCGGAGGTTTGGCAGTGCGTGCGCAGCATCAGGGATTTCGGATTTTTGGGACTGAAGCGCTCCTTCATGAGTTCGGCCCACAGGGTACGTGCGGCGCGAAGCTTGGAGACTTCCATCAGGAAATTCATCCCGATGGCAAAAAAGAAGGACAGGCGCGGGGCGAAGTCGTCAACATCAAGCCCGGCCTTTTGTGCGGCTTCCACATACTCGAGGCCGTCGGCAATGGTGAAGGCCAGCTCGAGCACGCTGTTGGCGCCGGCTTCCTGCATGTGATAGCCCGAAATCGAAATGGAGTTGTATTTGGGCATGTGCCGGCTCGTGTACCCGATGATGTCCGACACAATCCGCATGGACGGCAGCGGCGGATAAATGTAGGTGTTGCGCACCATGAACTCTTTGAGGATGTCGTTCTGAATGGTGCCGCTGAGCTGTTCCTGCTTCACACCCTGTTCTTCGGCGGCAACAATGTAATTTGCCAGTACGGGAAGCACGGCCCCGTTCATGGTCATGGATACCGACATTTTGTCGAGGGGGATGCCGTCGAACAGGATTTTCATGTCCTCAACAGAATCGATGGCAACGCCGGCCTTGCCGACATCACCCTCAACGCGCGGGTGATCAGAGTCGTAACCGCGGTGTGTAGCGAGGTCGAAGGCAACGCTGAGCCCGCGCTGACCCGCAGCAAGTGCCTTGCGGTAAAATGCGTTGGATTCCTCAGCGGTAGAGAAGCCGGCATACTGCCGGATGGTCCAGGGCCGCTGCGTGTACATGGTGGGGTAGGGTCCGCGGGTAAAGGGCTCCTGACCCGGAAGGCCGTCTTTGTAAGGCGAAGCGGAAATGTCATCAGCCGTGTAAACAGGCTTCATGGTGATGCCTTCCGGCGTATCATAAAACAGCTTTTCGAGGGGTGCCCCTTTCAGGAATTTTTCTGCAAGCGCTTTCCACTGTTCAAACAAAGGTGAGTCGGGTACAGGCTTCATAATTGCGGGATTTAATAATAGATCAGGATAACATTTTAGCGCATGGAACAAACCGAACCGCTAATTTCGAATAATAATATCTGTTTAAAGTACAAAAAAAGCCGGAATGATACCCAAAGCCTGTGCTGCTTTAGATTGATTTTCCAGCAGTGCAGCAGTTCGAGCATGGAAGGTAAACCGATCGGTTCCGGAAAGCTGAAAGAACGGTGTTTGGGTCTGACGATGCGTTATCTAAATATAATAAAAACAAGTTATTGAAATAATATTTGTTTAAACAAACGATTTTCTCGTCAGCTGCGTTTAAAGCTCGAAATACAACAATTAAACCAAATCAGAATTATTATGAAAGCACAAGTACACGGCTTGCATCATATTACGGCAATAGCCGGTGATCCGCAGGAGAACCTTGACTTTTACACAAAGGTGATGGGTCTGCGTCTGGTAAAGAAAAGCATCAATCAGGATGCGCCCGATACCTACCATCTGTTTTTTGCCGACAAAGACGGCAACCCCGGTACGGACCTCACCTTTTTCCCCTGGCCAGATATGGGTCCGGCGAAAACCGGTGCGGGTATGGCAGTGGAAGTCATTTTCGCCATCCCGCAGGGCACGATGGCCTACTGGAAAGAGCGCCTTGACGCTCATAACATCACCACCCTCGAGGAAATCCGCTTCAGCGAAAAACACCTCACCTTCATTGATCCGCACGGTCTTGGTCTGGCCCTCACGGAAAACGATGACGAACGTGATTTTGCAGCCTGGGAAAAAAGCAGTGTTCCGGCAGATAAGCAGCTGCGCGGCATGCATAACGTGCGTTTTCAGGTGCGTGAGCTCAAAAATACCGAAGTCCTGCTCACAGATGTGTTCGGTTACGAACGCATGGCTGAAGACAACGGCTGGGTCCGCTACGGCGTGGAAGGCGGCACTTCCGGCAAGCTTGTAGAAGTACATGCTGATTCCAAACTCGGTCTTGGGCGCTGGGGAACCGGCGGCATCCATCATCTTGCGTGGCGCGTGAAAGACACCGAAGAAGAAATGACGGTGCGCAATAAGGTGATGCAGTTCGGTCTGTCGCCCTCACCGCAGATTGACCGCTTTTGGTTTAAATCCGTGTACTTTAAAGAGCCCGGCGGCGTTTTGTTTGAGCTTGCCACCGACGGCCCCGGATTTGACCGGGATGAAGATCCCGAAAAATTGGGTGAAACTTTAATCCTGCCGCCGTGGTATGAGCCTAAGCGTGCAGAAATTGAAGCAGGCCTGAAGCCGCTTAAATATGAGTTGAGTTAGCATTATTAAATCAAGAGAGCGCAACAACGAGCCATAAGAAAAGCCGGCGCCGATGCTGATAAGTTTCAGGCATTGGCAGCCGGCTTTTTGGTTTGGAACAGGCAGTGGTTTACAGATCTCTATTGAGAAGATGCCTGATCAGGCTGAGTAAGGCCAAATTGTTTTTCTGCCAGAACGCCGGTGCCGAAAGCAGTAAGAGCACAGATCAGGGACAGCAAAAACGCCCATGAAAGCTCAACAATGTAGGTAGCTGAAAGCCACACTGCCATAGCGGTAACCAGCGTGAGCCCTGCGGCAAGCGGCCCCCCTTTCTTGCTGAAGAGTCCGAAAACGACAATCGTGAAAAGTCCGGCTGTGCCAAAAGCGGCTGCATCAACTACGAGATCGTAAACTCCTTCGGCGTTGGTAGCCACAAACCAGGCTGTAATTCCAAACGCAACAACCATGATTCGTGCCCAGCCGATTTTCTGCTTTTCGGCCATACCGGGGTTCTGATTCACAATAAGGTTGTGGGAAACCAGTGAGGATGCAACAAGCAGGGTGGAGTCAACGGTAGAGAGGATAGCTGAGACCAGCGCCCCGGCGAAAATAATGTACAGCAGGGTTGGCATGTATTCCTGAGCAATCAGCGGTACAATTTGCTCACTGTCTTCAAGGCCCGGCATCAGATGCAGGCCAATGATACCGATAAAAGCGGGAATCATTCCGAAACCCAGGTACATGCTGCCTGCAGTGACGCAAGCCCGGCGGGCAACTTCCGGAGAGCGGGTTGCTATCACCCGGGCTACCAGCTCATGTGCAACAACCGATCCGCAAAGCGGGATCGCCCAAATGTCAATCCGGTCAAGCCATGAGGTACCATCGGGCTGACGCAGGCTAAGGCGTTGTGGATCCACCTGCGACCAAACGGCGCTGAGATCAGGCACATTCAAAATAAGCAGCACCAAAAGCGCGACAAGCCCGAAAATCAGCACAACCCCCTGAATCAGGTCGGTCCAGGCAACGGCGAGCAAGCCTCCCAAAACCGTATAGGCAATAACGATGGCAGCAGCAATGGTGATAGCGATTTCCAGCTCCAGCTCGGAAGAGGCGGTAAGCACCTGACCAAAAGCGAGTATCTGAGCTGATGCCCACATCAGTGTGCCGGGTACCATCATTAAAACGGCAAGGCGCTCAATCCCGGGCGAGTAGCGCTGCCGGAACAGATCTGCAAGCGTTGTTAGTTTGCGCTTCCAAAGGGGTACTGCAAAAACAAGGCCCATACCGATCAGGCAAAGACCAAACCCGAAGGGATCGGCCGAGCCGCCTGCGAGTCCGCCGTCATAAATAGCCCCGGACGACCCGATAACGCTTTCTGCACCGAACCAGGTTGCAAAAATGGTGAAGGTGCCGAGCCAGTAACCGAGTTTTCGGCCGGCGAGGAGGTAGTCGATTTCGGTTTTGATAAAGCGGGAAACCCAGACCCCGACTAACAGTTGCAGCCCCACATAAATAAGAATACCCACCAGCATATACGACATAAGCTGTGCTCCTTCAGGTTCAGTTCAGTTGCGGTTGGATAGCGTAAGGAATTGGCATTAACGGGCGGTTAATGCGCACACAAAGGTACGTTAAAGCTGTTTTTATATTCAACAATAATGAACCGCTGAGGGAAATGTCTTCGCAAATCAGATACAGGCAGATGCTAAAAGCTGATTAAAGGTCATAAAAAAGGGGTTTCAGGATGATACTCCTGAAACCCCTTAGAGATAGCAGACAGATAAACGCCGGGAAAGTTAGTCGAGATCTACGTCTTCCAGGAACTCATATCCGTCGAAGGTATCGAAATCGAAATCGCCGCCGAGATGAAAAATATACTCATCCAGCAGGTGAGGCCTCATCAGGCTCAGATATTCCCAGGCGTCATTACCAAACTGCCCGGGCATTTCGGCTACAAGCCTCAGCGGGCGTAAAGCCCTGAAAAGCAACCCCTGATGGATATAAGCATTGGCCTTAAACCAGTATGCTTTTTCTGCCTGATGCACATCGCTTAAATCAAATGAAAGGGTACGTTCAAAAGCTGAAACGGCCTCAGTCCAGCGTTCCATGTTGTAAAGGGTAAGGCCTTTATTCAGGTAAACTACGGCAACCCGCGGATCATCAGGAAAAAACTCAATAACCTCGTCATATAGCTCCAGGGCCTGTTCATAGCTGCCTGAAAAAGCAAGCAACAGCGACTGATCAATTATTTCCTCAACCGGATCGGCAGTGCTGTCGTTGCGGAGTGAGGCAAGCGGCTCAAATAAAATATAATCAGCCTCTTGCGGGATACCAAGCCGCTCAACCAGCGCCAGGCGGCTGTCGGTTCCGGTCTGAGAGCTTACCCGCAGCAGGTTCAGGCTCCAGACCAGTAAAAGAACAGCTGCTGCTGCAGCAATCCAGGCATAATAGGGTTTAATGCTGAATGTTGGGACTGCGCTTTTATCTGCCATATCTGGTGTTGCCTTATAAGAAACCGGTTCGGCTTTTGCCGTGTTAATGGCTGTTTCTGATTCGGCAAGCTCTTCGGCATATATCTCTGATTCGGCTTGTGCCATAAGCGCCTTAAACTTTTCAGGATCGCTTGCTGCCATGTGTCTGAGATTGGCATCAAGGTGAAGGTGATCCAGAAAATCAGGGTTTTCAAGAAGAAAAACCCAAAATGCTTCTGTTTCTTTAGCGGACATCTTTCCGGATAAGTAACGCTCAATACTCCGGTGTGCCATTTCAATAAACTCGTTATTTGTAGGATTCTGCATCGTCTCTGAAGTTCAAACTATTGATAAGTTCTCCGAACCTTTTGGCACGGAGGTACGTGACAGCAACAGCAGCGTGAATAACTATAACCTGAAAAACCTGGAACTAACGATTGTGAACTGGAAAAAAGCGTATTGTTTGTCAAATCAGGCTGTCTTACGTACACCCCTTTAGAGTCAGAACTTTGGATTTCCTTACAGTATTTCAGGAATTTTTTTTTATACACTCCAAAAGCTTCTGATTGATGCGGTGTTTTCGGGTCCAGACATTGCTGGCGGTGGTATTAAATTCCCGGGCAAGGGTTTCTGTTTTTGCTTCAGGGTTACTAAGCATAAACAAAACCATGCGCCTGAAAGCAGCATTCAGTTTTTCAATACAAAGGTACAGCAAATCCTTAAGTTCATTGTCGATAAGCAGCTGCCCGGGGTTGTTGTGCGTACTTTCAAGCAAATCTTCTGAAGGCATTCCGGCCATTCGTTTGTTTTGTTTATAAAGCCGAAAATATTCATTTCGCGCTGAAACCAGTATATAGGCTGCCGGCTTAGTACCGTCAATTTCACCTGTTTTTGTTTTACTGATAATCATAAGTAAAACATTTTGGGCACAATCTTCTGCATCATCTTTTGATACGCCAAAATGAATTCGGAGAAAATCTGTAATTACACGGGTTGTTTTACGGGCAAGTTGGTTCATCTCAGCAACGTCGTCGTGCTGGATAGCGGTTATAAACCGGGAAAAGTCGTTCATATTAGAAGCAGGTTACGAGAAATATGAGAGGACAAATGTTTTCCGGCCGGGTTGAGTGAGCGCGTTCTACAGCTTAAGCAAGATTTCAGCATCAGCTACAGCTATAATATGCAAATTTTAATAAGGGCAGCCGTTTTTATAACAGATACGAAAGTAATCTAAATCACCATTAATCCAAAGAAAAAGTGTAAATGAATTTACATCAGGTATCGTGCTTATTTAAGCAACGTTCATCGCCGGAATACTGCCGGTAGAGCAGTTAGCAGGCAGATGTATATGTTAAGCTGAAGCGTCTTATATTTATGCGCCGGTAATGCGGCCACACACCCGTAAACCAATCTGTAAACCCTTTTCTGAAACTTTCACTCTATTCCGGAAATTATGATTCGACTACTTTTTTGGACCCTGATGCTTTTTTTTGCTCAGCAAGCTGCTTATGCAGCAACAATTGACACATCTTATGAGGACGGCGATGAAGCGCCTGCTGATAATGACCAAAAGCTGAGCTCCGGTATTTTCACCCACTTCATGGATACAAGTGTCCATCCCGGCGACGACTTCTATCAGTTTGTAAACGGCCTCTGGCTGGAGCAGACCCAAATTCCCGGCGACCGTGCCCGCTGGGGCAGCTTCGATGAGCTGCGCGAAATCGCTGACGGGCACGTGCTCGAAATCATCCGCGCGGCAGCCGAAGCAAATGCGCCGCACGGCAGCGATCAGCAGAAAATCGGCGATATGTTCCGCTCATTCATGAACACCGGTTTGCTCGAAGAGCTTAGGCTCAGCCCCCTCAGCCCGCAGCTCGGAAAAATCGACGCCCTGCAGTCGCACGAAGATCTGGCCGGCCTCTGGGGTTACTTCCAGCGGTACCGCGCGGGCATCCCGATTTCGCTGTTTGTGGGTCAGGACCCGCAGCAGAGCGACCGTTACATCACCTCCGGAAGTCAGTCAGGTCTCGGGCTGCCCGACCGCGATTTTTATCTGAATGATGACGACCGCTCCCTCGCCCTGCTTGAGGCCTACCGTACGTTCATCGAAAGCATGTGGGAGCTGGCCGGCTGGGACAACCCGGCTGCTGCCGCCGAAACCGTAATCCGGATTGAAACGGCCATAGCCGAAAACCACTGGACCCGCGTCGAAAACCGCGACCGGGTGGCAACTTACAACCTGATGAAAACCACCGAACTTGCCTTTTATTCGCCGGGCTTCAACTGGATGCTCTTCCTGGATCAGGCCGGGCTGGGCGATATCGAAGAGCTGGTGGTGCGTCAGCCTTCATACTTCACGGCTTTTGCAGCCATGCAGGCTGAAGTACCCGTAGCCGACTGGCAGACCTACCTCCGTTTCCACCTGCTTCGCAGCAGTGCTACGAGCCTCAGCGCCGATTTCGATGAGGCCCATTTCCGTTTTTACGGGCAGATTCTCAGCGGTCAGCAGGAGCAGCGCTCCCGCGAACTCCGCGGTGTAGCGGCAACGGAAAGCGTGCTCGGCTTTATGGTCGGTCAGAAATACGTGCAGGATCACTTCCCCCGCGAAGCAAGCGAGCGCATGGATGAAATGATTGATAACCTGCTCGTAGCTTTCGATCAGTCCATCAGAGAGCTCGAATGGATGACCGACGCCACCAAAGTTGAGGCCCTGGCCAAGCTTTCGACCTTCACCACCAAAATCGGCTATCCGGAAGTCTGGCGCAATTACGATTGCCTCGAAATCCGCCCCGACGAGCTCATCGGGAACCTGCGCCGTTCGGCCGTGTGCGAGTACGAGCGAAATATCGGTCGTCTGGGTCAGCCCATCGACACCACGGAGTGGGGCATGACCCCCCAAACCGTGAACGCCTACTACCGCGCTTCCCTCAACGAAATCGTGTTTCCTGCGGCCATCCTGCAGCCGCCGTTTTTCGATGTTGAGGCCGAAGATGCCGTCAATTACGGCGCAATCGGAGCCGTAATCGGGCACGAAATTTCGCACGGTTTCGACGATCAGGGCCGCCGCTCCGACGGCGAGGGCAACCTGCGCGACTGGTGGACCGAGGAAGACGAAGCCGCCTTCGGCCTGCTTGCACAGCGCATGATCGATTTCTACAGCAGCTTCAACCCCATCGATGACATGCACATAAACGGGGCACTGGCGCTGGGTGAAAACATCGCCGATCTCGGCGGCATGAACGTGGCCTGGCGGGCCTACCTCAACTCCCTGAACGGAGCCGAGCCGCCGGTAATCGACGGCTTCACCGCAGAGCAGCGCTTCCTGATCGGCTGGGGGCAAATCTGGCGCACCAAGTTTACCGACGAAGCCCTGCGGCGTCAGCTGGTTACGGGGCCGCACTCGCCGGGCCGTTACCGCGTGCTGGGCATTGTGCCGAACCTCAATATCTTTTATGAAGCCTTCGAAGTGGGTCCGCAGCACAACATGTACAAGCCCGAAGAATCCCGCATCCTCATCTGGTAAACTGGAGCAGCCCCGGGCAGCATCCATCGGAAAAAAACTGTCAGCGTCCGGTCGTGCGAATTTTCACACGGCCGGGCGCGCTTTTTTTGTAGGGGGATGTGTTTCCGGGCGGCACCGCTTCCTCATCTCAAAAAAACACCGCAGCAATGAAAAAATCCGATGAATCCGTACCCGCTGACCCGCTCATTATCCGGCTTCACAGCCGTGACCGGCACCGGATTGAACTGCTCGCCATCCTGCCGTCGCAGCAGCAGAATCTAAATCCGGATACGACGGAAATGCGGAAAAGGGTGGAAGCACATCACCCTTTACCCCAGCCGGAATTTTCCGAAGACAGCGGCACGGCAACGATTCGGTGGTCGGCCAAAAAACTGCTGAAACGAAGTGGCGGCAGCTATCAGCTGCGGGAAACCGACGCGCTGCTGCGCCTGCAGCTCGAAAACCGGCTCTGGAGCCTTATCGCCGCCCCGGGCTGGTTGTGCCTGGGCGGTGCAGCTGTTTATGCCTGGAAAATGCTCGATCAGCAGGAACCGGCCGGGCTGTTTGCAGTGATTATTCTGGCTGCTTTTGCCCTTCTGTTTTTTAATCAGCGCGACAAAGCGCAGGGCAAAGCCCTGGAAGAGTTGCGCCGGCAGATGCTCACACTGTGCGGGGAAAATCCGGAAAAGGGCTGAGGCGGCGCCGTTCTGAATCAGCCTGAAACATCACGGAAGCGTTTGTTAACCTGTACTTAATACCATGGCGTTATATTAAAACCATGTTAATATGAAACTTGTGGGTTTACCATGTCTTTCGACTGTAACATTCCCATAATACTCGGCCTGGTGTAAATAACACTAAGGTAACAGCAGAGCGATAATCTTTGGGTGTATTCTTTTACCCAAAACCAATTTCACTTTGCTAAGCAACCACCTGTACAAAAAGTTCAAAAGTATCTGCTGTTAAGCCTGATGCTTGTGTTTTTTGCCGGCACTTTTTATGCCTGCAGCGACAGCTCAACCAACAACGACCCGGACCCGACGCCGGATTTCATCGAGCTGTCCGGAAACCTTTCCACCCAAACCCTAACCGCCAACAACCGCTATCTGCTCCGCGGTCAGGTGTTTGTTCGTGACGGATCGGTACTAACCATCGAGCCGGGAACGGTGATCTTTGGCGACAAGCGCACCCGCGCAACCCTCATTATTGACAGAGGCGGCAAGATTATCGCCGACGGTACCCGCGAGAACCCCATCGTGTTTACCTCTGCGCAGGAACCCGGCGTACGCGACCGCGGCGACTGGGGCGGACTCGTAATTCTGGGCCGCGCCAATGTGAATCAGCCTGAGCCGGCTGTAGAAGGTGTAACGCCTGCGGTCATTTTCGGAACCACGCACAGCAGGCAATTCGACGACGACAACTCAGGCATTCTCCGCTATGTAAGGGTTGAATTTGGCGGCATTGAACTTTCCCCAAACAACGAAACCAATTCCATTACCATGGGTGGTGTAGGCCGCGGAACCATCATGGAATACAACATGGTATCTTTTGGCGGCGATGACGGCTTCGAGTGGTTTGGCGGCACTGTAAACGGCCGTTATTTAATTTCTCACGCCATGTGGGATGACGATTTTGACTGCGATTACGGCTGGAGCGGAAACGTGCAGTTCGGCCTCATAATCCGCTACCCCGGTTTTGCGGATCAGTCTCAGTCGAATGCTTTTGAGTGTGATAACGGCCCCAACGACAACGATCAGCCACGCGATGAGCAGGGCAACATCCTTTTCCCTGATTACGCCTTCACCACCGGTACCTTTTCTAACGTAACCGTGATTGGCCCCATCCGCGAAGGCGCAACCATTTCAAACGGAAACTACGCCCACGCCATCGACCTTCGCCGCCGTGCCTCGGTTTCGATTTTCAACTCTGTGTTCACCGGCTTCCCGCGCGGCCTGCGCATGAATCAGCCTTCCGTACTTGAAAACTTCCTGGCCGGTCGCGGTTCGCTCGAAAACAACGTAATGGTGTATGCCACCGAAGCAAATGCTTTCCTTGGCGGTTCTGGAGTTGATGCAGCAGCGGTTGCAGGTCTCTGGAATGAAAAAAATACCACGATTGCCGGTCCGTTCAGCGACGCCCTGCACACGCAGCTGGGCCTCAACCCGGACCTCTTCTTTGGCAGCCGCCTTGCTGACGACTACCCCTCAAACCCTGACTTCCGCGTAACCTCAGGTACGCTGGCCAGCGGTGCAAGCTTCAGCCACCCGAGATTCAGTGAACCCAACCGCGCCGGCTTCTTCCAGCCTGTGAACTTCATCGGTGGCTTCGGCGCTGACAACTGGACCGAGGGCTGGACCGAGTTCGACCCCGTAAACCGCGAGTACTAACCAAAACTTGCCTTCAGAAAAAAAGACCTGTCCGAAACCCTTTCGGGCAGGTCTGTTCTGTTTCTCCTACATCCACCGCCGAGTATGTTCAGAGTATTACCCTTCCTGCTGATTTCCCTCTTCGCTTTTCTTGCAGTGTCCTGCTCCGAAAAGCCCGAAGATGCCGGTGCTTACCGCGCTTCCCTTCAGCTTGATGAAGCCAGCGCGCAGGCGCTGATGACCTCCGTAATCCGCTATGCCGGCCGCCTTCCCGCCGGGGCCACGATACAGACCCGTTACGAAGCCCGCTTCGATGCCGACTACGCCGAAACAGCCGCGGAACACCGCATCGACTATTTCTACCGCAGCCCCGATGACCGCGTTTTCATGGTCATCAGCCGGGATGCCCGCAGCCTGCACAGCCGCAGGCTTGCTACCGGCATAGAGCTGACACCCGGCGACAGCCTTTCCGCCCGTCCGCTCGCCTATGCCGAACACTTCCGCACCTGGGCCATGGCACCTGATGAGCTCGACCGCAAAGCCGGTGAACTCTTCCTCCTCATGAAAGCCGGCGCCGATCTCAGCCCCTTCTACCCGGAAAACTCCGGCGATGAGGAATACATCGAGTTTCCGAACGCAGAAGTCTGTTTCGATACGCACACCCGCAGCTGGGTCCGTGACGAACCGCATCCCCTCGATACCCTTCGGGAACTCCGAAATCAGCAATAAACCCGCTTACCCGGCAAACGCACACCTTATTTATATTCAAGAATCAAAACTGGTATGAAATCAAGCTATACAGGCGCATTATTGAGGATTACCCTGCTCACGATTGTTTTTTTTGCAGGAGGATGGGGAAGCCCGTCCATCAATCAGGCTGTTGCGCAGCTGCAGTCGCAGACCGGCACGCTCAGCGGGCTGGTGTTTGATGAAGACAGCAGCGAAAGCATCATCGGGGCAGCGGTGAGGCTGGAAGGAACCCTGCTCGGCGCCGCTACCGATATCGACGGCCGCTACATCATCCGGAACATTCCGGCGGGCACCTACACGGTCATTTTTTCCTACGTGGGCTACACGGATCTGCGCTTCACCGATGTGGTTATTGAGCCGAACGGCCGCCACGAACTCAACGCACTGCTCTCTGCATCTACCCTTGATCTCGATGCCGTAACGGTTTCGGCAGCGCGGCAGCGCGACAGTGATGTCTCCGTAATCAGCGATATCCGGCGGAGCTCGCAGGTGCTTTCCGGGGTTTCTGCCCAGCAGATTGCCCGCTCTCAGGATGGCAACGCGGCACAGGTGATGCAGCGGGTGCCCGGCGTAACCCTGGTTGACAGCCGCTTCGTGATGATCCGCGGACTGAGTGAGCGCTACAACAACGTGCTCATCAACAACACCCTTGCGCCCAGCACCGAGGTGGATAAGCGTACTTTTTCCTTCGACCTCATTTCAAGCGGCTCGCTCGACCGCATGCTCATTTCCAAGTCCGGCTCGGCGGAGCTGCCCGGCGATTTTGCCGGCGGCGTAATCAAACTCTTCACTGTTGAGCAGCGGGATGAAAACTTCACAAGCTTCAGCATCGGCAGCGGCTACCGCGTTGGCACTACCGGGCGCAGCTACATGCAGAGCCGCGGTTCCCGCACCGATTTTCTCGGCTTCGACAGCGGCTTCCGCGCCCTGCCCGGCGATTTCCCCGATTCCCGCAGCCTGCAGAACAGCGCCCGAAACGCACAGCTGCGTCAGGATGCCGCCCTCATGCTCGAAAACAACTTCCTGCCCGAAAGCACAACCGCACTTGCCGATCACAGCCTCGGCCTGGCTTTTGGCCGCAACTGGCAGGCCGGCAGCCGCCGGTGGAGCAACATCACCACGCTCGACTACAGCACGGGCTATCAGTGCTACGACCGCTCCTTCTTCCGCTACCTCGAGTGGGAAAACCGGAATCAGCCCATCCTGCAGCGCTTCGCATTTAACGACGAAACGTTCCAGAAGGAAACCCGGCTCAGCCTGATGTCCAACTTTAACCTGCGCCTCAACCCTTCACACAGCATCAGCTTCAAAAACCTGTTCAATCAGATCGGCGAGAACGAAACCATCCTAAGAAACGGCACTGATTTCATTCAGCGGCCTGATGATGAACTCATGAACTACCTGCTCGGCTACCGCTCCCGCTCTATTTACACGGGTCAGCTCGAGGGCAATCACCGCCTGAGCGAAAACCAAAGCCTCAACTGGACGCTCGGCCTCAGCTACCTCGGCGAGTCAGAGCCGGACCTCCGCCGCTTCCGCACCTTCCGCGATATTAATGATGCCGACGAGCGCTTCACCATGCAGATGCCGCCCTCATCCAACCTTTTTGATACGGGCCGCTACTTTGGCAGCCTCGATGAAATTTCCGTCAATCAGGGCGTCAACTACGAATACCGGCCGGCGCGCGGACCGGAGTTTATCCGCGGCGGCTACCTGATCGATTACCGCAGCCGGGATTTCAGCTCCCGCTACATCTCCTATCTGTACCCCGGCTTCTTCAACCCGAATGTGCGGGAAGAGCTGATACGCCTGCCCCTCGATGAGATTTTCGCCCCCGAAAACATCCGCACCCTCGACGGCTTCGTGATTGAGGAAGGCACCCGGCCCATCGACAGCTACGGCGCGGAAAGCCTCACCCTTGCCGGGTACCTGAGCACGGAGTTCGTGCTCAGCCGCATGCAGCTTTCCGGCGGACTCCGTGTTGAGCACAATACCCAACAGCTCAACAGTCAGGACGACTTCCAGGATATCCGGGTTAAAAATCCGGTGCTTTCCCTGCTGCCCTTCCTTTCGGCATCGCTCACCCTCACCGAGCGCACGCAGCTCCGCGCCGGCTACAGCCGCACCGTAAACCGCCCCGAATTCCGCGAGCTCGCGCCCTTTGTGTTCTACGATTACAAGATGGATGCGGGCCGTGCCGGAAATCCGAACCTCAAAACCGCCCAAATCGACAATGCCGACCTCCGCTATGAGTTCTACCCGCGGGTCGGGGAGCTGATTTCCGTCGGGGTATTCTTCAAATACTTCAACAACCCGATCGAAAACCGTACTATCGTAACGACCGAGAGTCCGCAGTTCAGCTATATAAACGCGGACTACGCCATGAGCTACGGCGCCGAAATCGAGTTCCGCAAATCCATGCTCGGTCTCACCAACAGCGCCTTCATAGACCGCTTCTCTGTGAACGCAAACGCCTCCGTGATCTTCTCGGAAGTGAATCTCGGCGAAACGGCCGTTGCCCAGAGTCAGACCCGCGCCCTTCAGGGGCAGTCGCCCTACATTGTAAACATGGCGCTGTACTACGACGATCAGCAGCGCGGCATTCAGGCAAGCGCCGTGTACAACATCGTGGGTCCCCGGATTTTTTCAGTGGGTGATGTGCTCTTCCCGACCATCTACGAAATGCCCCGAAACAGCCTCGATCTGTCGGCTTCCTACCGCTTTGGGCGCGGTTCGCAGCTCAAAGCGGGCATCAGCGACCTGCTGAACGCCCCGTACCGCTTCTACCAGGATTCCGACCGAAACGACCGCCCCGAAACCGGCCGCGATCACGAAATCTTCAGCTACAGCCGCGGTCAGAAAATCAGCCTCAGCTACAGCTATCGGTTCTGAGGCAGGGAAATCCGGGGGATACGCCCGGTACCGTTCATCACAAAAAAAGCCGCGCAGACCAGTTTCTGCGCGGCTTTTTGCATGAAGGTCCGGGCAAGACCCGGGGGCAGGGCGTGCAGGAAAACCAGAGAAGCAGCCGGACGAAAACTTGTGCTGCGCTGCATCAAGTTGTCCGTAAGTCCGTATCTTGCGCGGGTTAACACTTTTTTTTAATTTCCTTACACTCACGAACAAGCCAGTCATGTCAGAACGCTTTTTTTCAGAAGACGAAGTTGCCAAAGTCATCCGCCGTGCCGCTGAGCTCGAGGCCGAGCGGGCGAAGCAATCAAAAGGGAAGCCGCAGGCAGGGCTGAGCGTGCAGGAGCTGGAAGAAATCGCGAGTGCTTCAGGCATTGATCCGGAGCTCATCCGGCAGGCCGCAAACGAGCTCGATACGGAACCGTCGCAGTCGCCGGCCGGGCGGTCGCGGTCAACCCGCTCAGAAACTTCGGCCGTTGTAATTGACGACAGCGAGATCTATGCCGAAGAATGGATTGATGTAAAACCGGCCGACGGCCTCATAGACCTGCTCATAGCTGAGCTCAACCATAAGTACGGCACCTCTGAAGACGACGTAACCTGGTGGAACAACCTCACCGGCGATTACCCCGGCAAGGCCCGTGTGAAGCGCAGCAGCCACACAACCGAGTGGATTTACACCGATGCCTGGCAGATGTCCACCACGCGGGTATTGTTTCAGGGGCGGGGCGACCGGCTGCGCATCCGCGTGAGCAAGCGCGACACCTACGGCGGCAACTGGGAAAACTACGGCAATTACGCCTGGCTCATCGCTGCCGTACTTATGATTCCGACGGGTATTTTGGGCCATTTTGCCATGGAATCCGCCATAGCAACTGCGCTTATAATGGCGGCCGTTTTTGCGCTCAGCTTCGGAGCGGGCCGTACCTACCTCACGGGCCTTGTGGGAAAGGAAGAGAAAAAAATGGACCGGCTTTCGGCGGAACTGGGTGATCTGGCCCGTGAGCTCGGTCCCGATTTTCAGAAGTCGGGCAGCACTTCGGCTTCACAAAGCCGCCGCACCATCAAAATTGACGGCGCGGAAGCCGACCTCAGCGACTCGGTCGCACAGAAAGCGCAAAAGCTCCGCAATCAGCTCCGCTGAGCCGGAACCGGCCCGGCCTAATCCAGATACTTGTCGAAATACTCCTCTACCCAGCCCTTCAGGGTAGATTCCGGCACCGGCAGGAAAAAGCTCTTTTTTAGGTCAACCGTGATTTCATCACCCGAATCAGCGATATAGCCCGAAACCAAATTGCCGTTAAAACGCAGGGTATCGCCCTCCCATTTATGGCCGATACCAAACTTCTTCTGCATATCGCCCGCAATAATGCCGAGCGCCTCGCGCACTTCTTCCTTGCTTTTGCTGTGCTTTCGTGTGAGTTTCATGCTCTGTCCTGCTCCGTATTGAGGTGAGGGGTAAGTGTATAAGCCGGACTATATAAACAACAAAAAAACGGAAATCAACCAGGCAGCATACCAGAATCCGGCATCTGTCATTTTTCCGCCCCGTTTTTTTAGGGTGAAATTTCGAGAACATCACTGTCTTTCGTGCTTGTGACAAATCCCAAATCAACGGCATGTCCCGTGCCTTTTTTTTTGAGGTCCCTTCCTGATCTTAGCCCGCAGACCATGTAGCAGCTCTAAGTTACCTGATGTGCACAGTCCTGAACCCCCAAAAAAACAAATCAAACAAATGTCATCTCGAACAGCGGCGTATGGCAATGAGCCTGCCAAAGTCTGTGCAAGCAGCACAGTCGCGAAACCATTCGAAGCATCATGTGAGAGATCTCCAAAGGTGGCCTGCCCGGCACTTTCTGAGCGCCCCGAAAAAAGCCTGCGTGCTGGCCCGCCATCCGCCGCCCCGTGGCGTATTCATGTGAAGGAGATTCCTCACATGATGCTTCGGCAGCCAATCGGGCGGGTCCGGCCCAAAGCCTTCGGCAAGCTCCCTGCCACACGAGCAGCGTTCGGAATGACACGGGGAGGGTATAAAGGGACAGGGATAAAACAGTGCCCTGCAGCGATACACATCATGCGTGAAAAAAGACTCAGCTGAAATACTCCCGGCAGGGAACAGCGATCGCCGTGAGGCCATCCTGCTCAAACCGGTCGTGCTGATTAAGTGTGATGATGTGCCCTTCCTGCAATCCAAAAAAGCGGAGGGCTTCAAAAAGGCCGTTCAGCTCCCTTTCAAGATTATCAGCCGTCAGTTTGAGGCAAACCTGTATTACCTCAGCGGGCCTGCTTTTTTCGACCGCGATAAAATCGCACTCACCCTTTTCTTTGAAGTAGCTGATCTCCCTGTATCTGCGTCTCAGAAACAGAAAAACAAGATTTTCAAACACCGGACCCCAATCAGAAGTGAACGACTTTGAATTGACCTGCACGAGTCCGGTATCGATCGCATAAACCTTTCTCGGGTTCACGTTCTGCTTTTGTACCGAATAGCTGAATTTGGGCACAAAGAAGAATAACCAGGATTGCTCTAAATGCGAGAAATACTCCATTACCGTACTTGTGGCGCTGATGCCAAACTGTGACTTGAGCTTGTTTGCGCTAACCAATCTGCCTGTGTTGGATACAAGAAAAAGCGCAAGCCGCTGCAGCGATTTTACATCCCGAACGCCGTAGCGTACAGCGATATCCCGTATCAGAATGTCGTTAAACAGCTGATGCAGCACATCGTCGTTTCCGCTTTTGAGGTACTCCGGAAAGCCGCCCTCGTTCATGTAGTCCTGAAACAGCGCATCGGATGGCTGCTGCCCCCTGAACCGCAAAAACTCCGGCCACGAAAAGGGGAACAGTTCGGTGCTCAGATGCCTGCCGGTCAGCCGTGAGCCCAACTCCTGACTCAGCAGGGAGGCATTCGATCCTGTAATGATCAGCCTGCAGCCTTCGTCGAGCTTCTGCCGCACGTACAACTCCCAGCCTTCCACAACCTGAATTTCATCAAAGAAGAGCAGCTTTTTCTCTGATTCATGCAGGATGTCATCGAGCCGCGAAAAATCCCTGAGGTCGAAGCCATACAGGCGCGGGTCTTCAAAGTTCAGAAAAAATGCATCCGCATAGTCCCCGTGCAGCAGCTGATGCATGAGCGTACTTTTCCCGCAGCGGCGTATGCCCGAGATGATAAGCGCATGCGGATCAGGTTCGGGCAGCCGGTGCAGGGCATCGCGCATGAGCCCCGTTTCCCTGCCGTGCAAATTATCCCGCTGCGCCCGGGCGACATCCGCAATGGTTGTTTTGGTAATCATATTCTTCTGTGGTTTTGTGCAAAGCTACAAAATTGTAGTTTAGTAACAAACAATAGTGTTGTTTAGTATCAAACAAAATTTCAGGCATGCTATTGTGAGATCGTTTTGCCGATGCCTGCTCCGGCTTCGAAGATTCCCCGCATTGATGAGCACAGTCCTGAAAACCCAACAAAAAAAAACAACAGGTCATCTCGAACAGCGGCGTATGGCAATGAGCCTGCCGAAGTCTGTGCAAGCGGCCCAACCGCGAAACCATTCGAAGCATCATGTGAGAGATCTCCATAGGTTGCGTTGCCCGGCACTTTCTCAACGCCCCGAAAAGTCCATTCGGGCGGGACTTGCTCAGAGGCTACGGCAGATTCTCTGCAAAATGAGCAGCGTTCGGAATGACACCGGGGGGAGGGCGAAAGACCAGGTAATTCCGGACCGATCCGATAAATCCGTGTGCTGTTATTACATCAAAATTTTGGCATACAACCAAAAAAGCACGGGA
>NZ_JAIUMX010000036.1:0-31886 GCF_022565315.1 Cyclonatronum sp.
AGTAACGGGCGGCTGTGCAGGAAGGCCGGTTGAGGCCCCGCTCACAACGGCCAGGAAATAGCCGCTCACCACACCGGCAACGAAAAGCCCGATGAAAGAAAGGGCGGCTTTGAGGGTGGTATTAGTCATTATCGGACTGATTGAAGTAAAACGGGAATTCGGAAACGAGCAGCTGCTCCTGATGGAAAAGCTGACGCTCATCCTGCTGGTAAATCCAGTCGGTGATGTGGTCTTCGTCGAAATCGAAGGTCTGCGGCGATAGCAGCCATGCGCCGGCGAGTACCACCATCATGGCGGCAGCGGCAGCCATGTATTTGGGGAACCAGGAAATCACAACCGCGGTGAAATCGGTACCCAGCGCTGCCCGGATCTCGCGGATGTTTTCCTCCGGCGCCGCGTGAAGCGGGAAGGCCTCACTGAGTGCCGGCAGTGCCGCATCCTGCTGAAGGGCCAGCCATTCGGCCTTCAGATCGGGGAAGGCGTTCAGAGCCTGTTCGAGCTGCTGCAGCTGCTGCGGGCTGCAGTCGTGTTCGAGGCAGTCAAACATCAGGGCTTGAAGTTGTTCACGTGTCATGTTCATATCCTGCTTTGGTTAACAATTCTTTGAGCATCAGCCGCGCCCGGAAGAGCCGGCTTTTTACGGTTCCGTCTTTGAGCCCGGTTATAGCGGCGATATCGGCTACGGGCAGGCCTTCGATTTCGCGCATCACAATTAAATCGCGGTATTCGAGATCGAGCTTAGCGATAGCCTGCTGCACCATTCTTACAGATTCGCGGCTGTTTACGGGGTCGGTGTCTTCATCGGCATCGAGGCGGCTTTCATCCATTTCCGCGTCGGTGTGGTAGCGCCGCCGGGTGCGCAGCCGCCGCATAGCGTCGATGCAGGTGTTTCGCGCAATTCTGAAAAGCCAGGTGTACAGGGCGGCGTCGCCTCCGAAACTTCCGATGCTGCGAACCGCCTTGAGAAACACTTCTTGTGTGAGATCCTGCGAATCAAGCCCCGAGCCCAGGGTATATGCCCGAACTGACCGCTCAATACGGGGATACAGCTCTTCGAGCTGATCATCGAGCTGCTGCTGAGGGCTGGTTTGCACGGACACGGCTGGTGGGGGAAAACGAAATGAGGAAAGTTGGCTGAAACTTAAAAGGAGGAATCCGGCGGGCAATGGCCTGCCGGATTCCCCGGGCTTAAGGTACTGAATAAAGCTTAGCGGTTGTTCCGGCGGTTGCGCTCTGCCGGGGCATCCGGCCGCTGCTGCCGGTCAACGCGGCCCTGCATATTCTGCCTGTTTTGCGGCATCAGCTGATTCCATTCTTCGGTCCACTGCGCGAATTCTTCTTCGCTAAGTACTTCCCGGATTTGTTCATTCAGCTGCTCGCGGTGTACCTGCAGGCGCTGCCGCTGCTGCCGTGTTTCGCTCATTTCTGCCTGTGTGCGCATGGCATTCTGCATGGCTTCGCGTACGGGTGCCATTTCCTCGCGGAAGTTTGCATGAATTTCTACAAGCTGCCGGGTTTTGGCATCGTCAAGCCCCATATCCTCTGCAACGGCCTCAATGTAGGCGGTGCGCATCAGATCCTGCTGTGCCTGCCGGTTATCCATGCGCTCACTGCGGATTTGTGCGATCTGTTCGAGCTGAGCCGGGGTTAGTACTGCTTCGATCCGGGTGCGCATATCGGTACGTCTTTCCGCCATAGCGGCGCGGTTGTCTGCCTGGGCACGGCGGTTCTGCCGTCCGGCAAATTCAGAGCGCTGCTGCTGCATATCGCGGCGGAAATCAACGCGGATGCGGGCAATCTCAGCCTGCTGCTGTTCGGTGAGGTTAATCTCGTTGCCGTAAATCAGTGCCATAGTATGGATGTCAGCACCACGGTTACCTGATTGAGCTGACTGACCGCGCTGCTGCGCACTGAGATCAGCAAAACCGGCAAAGAGTACCAAAACGGCTGTTGCTACACTTAAAATGATTGTTCGTTTCATAGCTTAACTCCTGTTGAAGGATGGGAAATATTATCTGGTTACGCCACTTTAGACGCCCGCTTTCCCAAAACGTTCACCTGATAAACCTCTTTTTGGAGTCCAAAAATATAATAATCATATTGCAAATACCGCCCCCAGTCGCTTTAATGGATGTTTTTAGTTGCTTTAGCGGCACTATCTCAAATACTTTTTGTTTTAGACCATAAAAAGAGTAATTTAGGTAAGCAATTTTGTAACGCTTAAGATGTATAAATGTACAGAGTATGCCTCAAGATTGTATCCGCAATATTTTACAACACAAATTTTAGTAATTATGTCAGCAGAACAAGTATCCGGCCGCGTTAAATGGTTTAACGATGATAAAGGCTTTGGATTTATCGAACAAGAAAACGGCCCGGATGTCTTTGTACATCATAGCGCTATCAATCTTCCAGGCTTCAAAACCCTTAAGGAAGGTCAATACGTTACAATGAATGTAACACAAAGCTCCAAAGGACTTCAGGCTGAGAACGTAAATCCTGAATAAGGGTTCTTCTCAAGCTTAATTTTCCGGCCGCCTCTGCTTTGCAGAGGCGGCTTTTTTTTTGATAATAATTCCTGGCGCAAATCCTTACCTTGAGGTTAGATTTATTTTCTCATTTTGATTTTTGATTATACAAAAGGCCATGATTCCCAAAATTTTGTTTTTCCTTTCTTTAACTGTCCTTCTTTTCACGCCGCTTATTTCTCAGGCACAGACCGGCAGCACCGGTTCGGACTCCCCGGCATTTAATCCGCAGCTTCAGGTTTACGGCGCCTTCAGACCCGTTTTCACCACCGTTTCTACAACGGAAAGGGACGGCAGCAGCGGGAATGTTTCTGCAATCAATGCGCGGCTGCACCTCGGCAGCCGGCTCACCTTTACCCCTGACTTTTACCTACAGGCGCGACTCGCCGTTCGGGTAGCAGATAATCAGGGAGATTTCAGCTTTGTTTTTCAGGATCACACCCCCGGCAGCGGCAGCTATCCGGCCGGTACCGCTACCATCGATGAGATTTTCGCCTCTTACAGCATCACCCCAAAACTACAGCTGCGGGCAGGGCGCTTTCAGGGACGTTTCCCGCTGGCGGGTTTTATCCCCAAAGGACTGGACCGTTACTACGCTGCGAACCTCAGCATTTCACACACCGACGGACTCTGGCTGCGCTGGGATGCGCACCCCAACTGGCGGCTTCATGGTATCCTGAGCCGAAACGGTACTAAGGGCAGCACACACGCCGCACGAAGCCCCATGAGCTTTCAGCCCGACGGCGCGCGGCTTTCGTGGTTTTTTAATGCCGAGCACCGCAACACCAGCGGACTTTGGGTACAGCGCGAGCTGAGCATCTCCCATACTTCAGATGTGATCTCTGAAGGCGGTTCCCTACAGGGCTACACCGCCATCACAGGGCGCGCGATGATGCGCCTGCCGCTGAGTCCTGCTCAGGGTGAATTCTGGGCCGGGGGCGAGCTGGGTATCGTACCCAATGCGCCAAAGGTTGAAACCGTAACAGGCGGCATCAGCAGCGACCGCACCTTTATCGGCGGTGCCGCTACGGGCTGGCAGGTTTCGGCCTACGCCAACGAAGTGCTGCCCCGGCATTTGTTTGGGGTGCTCTACGGCGAAACCGAGCCGCACTGGCTGGTATCTTCAAGCTTCAGCGGAAACACAACCATGGCCGAATTCCGGCACCGCTTCATCATAAGCAGCACCCTCAATTTCGAGTGGCGCATCCGTTACCGTACGGACCTCTACAAGCCGGTAACGGCATCCGCAAGCCGTAAAATCAGCGATTTCTACGCGCGCTTCACCTACCGCTTCTGAGTAACCCCGCATTTTCTTTAATACCAAAAAAGCCCCGGGACCAGCGGTTCCGGGGCTTTTTTATGTCATCTCATCCCTAAAAATCCGTTTCGGATTTACCGGCGGAATTCCTTCATGAAGGCTGCGAGAGCTTCCACACTTTCCGGCTCGCAGGCATTGTAGATGCTTGCCCGGAACCCGCCCACGCTGCGGTGCCCTTTCAGACCCTTGAGGTTGCGGCTCTCTGCTTCGGCGAGGAACGTCTTGGTCAGGCTTTCATCCTTCAGGCGGAAAGTAACGTTCATGTGCGAGCGCGATGCAGCTTCAGTCGTGCCCATGTAGAAGTCGTCGGCATCAATCTCATCATAGAGCAGCTTTGCTTTAGCCGCATTGCGGGCTTCCATCGCGGCAAGACCGCCGTTTGCTTCAATCCAGGCCAGTACCTTGTTGAACATGTACACCCCGAAAACCGGCGGCGTGTTGAACATAGTGCCCACATGGGTGTTGTAGTTCAGAATGGTTGGGATGCCTTCCTTTTTGCCTTTTGCCAGAAAATCCTTGCGGACGATCACGATGGTGAGTCCCGCAGGGCCCGCATTTTTCTGCGCACCGGCGTAAATGAGGCCGTACCGGCTTACGTCCAGCGGACGGCTCAGGAAATCTGAGGAAGCATCACAAACCAGGGGCACGCCATTGGTTTCGGGCTCCTTGCGAAACTGCGTACCAAAAATGGTGTTGTTAGACGTGAAATGCACGTACTCAGGCTCAGGCGTGAGCTTCAGTTCGCTGCTCTCGGGTACGCGGCTGAAATTGAGCTCTTCTGATGAATAGGCCACATTTACACGCCCAAACAGTTTGGCTTCCTTAATTGCTTTTTTCGACCAGGTGCCGGTGCTGATGTAATCGGCGGTTTGGGAGCTGCCCAAAAAGTTGAACGGCACCATCATAAACTGATGGCTTGCGCCGCCCTGCAGAAAGAGGATTTCGAAGTCTTCGCCCAGGCCCAAAATGCGTTTGAGGCGTTCCTGCGCCTGACGGTCAACTTCCACATACTCGGGACCGCGGTGGCTGAGTTCAATTACGGACGAGCCGGAACCGGCAAAATCCAGAAATTCCTGTTGTGCTTCCTTCAGTACTTCCAGCGGAAGCGCGGCTGGTCCTGCACTAAAATTGTGTGCGCGTGTCATAGCTTGGTTTAAATTTTTTTGTAGGGTGATGTGTTCTGTGTCAAATAATAAGTAAAGATGCCGGGTCCGGGCTTTCCGGTTTTCCCCCGCTTTGTTTCTCCCGTCGGGTGATGACGAAGCCTAAAACAGATGTACGAGCAGGCCGGAACGCAACTTTGGTTCGAACCAGGTCGACTTTGGCGGCATGAGCAGGCCTGCATCGGAAACATCCATCAGCTCCTGCATCCCGGTCGGGTACACACTGAAGCCCAGCGCGGCTTTACCGCTGTCAACAAGCTTTTCAAGCTCTGCCGTGCCGCGGATTCCTCCGATAAAGGAAATATTGGCGTCGGTGCGCGGGTTACCGATTCCGAAATAAGGCTCAAAGACAAACTGCTGCAAACGGGCGGCATCCAGCAGGCTCACGGGGTCAGCAGCTCCCGGCTGCGGCAGGGTGAAGGTGTACCAGCTTCCCCTGTAATAAACGCAAACATCGCCCTTTTTGCCGGGAACCGGATTATCGGTCGGCTTCAGCTTCATCTCAGAACGGAAGTGCTCAAAAGCGGCCGCATCCGCTTTGTGGATTACGCGGTTATAGGGCAGGATCTCCATCTGATTCTTGGGGAAAATCACAGCCGGGAAAAAATTGTATTCTTCTTCGCCGGTGTGGTTTGGGTTGGTTTCCCGCATGTGCTCAACGAGCCGTGAGGCACTTTTGCACCGGTGATGCCCGTCGGCTACATACAGCGCCGGCAGTGCCGAAAACGCCCGGTACAGTTCGCCGGCTGCCGGCTGCTTCCAGATGGTGTGCTGCACGCCGTCTGGCGCGGTGAAGTCGAAGAGCGGTTCGGCAGATTCCGCCGCCGCGAGCAGGGCCGTGATTTCGTCGGTTTCGTGGCAGCTGAGCATCACCGGCTCGGCGTGCGCCTGCTGCTCCCGGATGTGGCGGGTGCGGTCGTCTTCCTTATCAGGGCGGGTGAGTTCATGCTTGAGGATGAGGTCAGCATCATAATCGGCAACGCTCACGCAGGTAAAAAGACCTGTTTGCGATCGGCCCTTCCAGACAAGCCGGTACACATACAGTGCCGGCTCTGCTTCTTCAACAAGCAAACCATTGCTGCACATCTCTTTAAGTTTTTCAGCACCAGCCGCGTAAACTTCATCGGCGTGCTCGTCAATACTTTCTGTGAAATTTATTTCCGGCCTGATAACATGCAGAAAACTTTCGGGCAGCCCCCCGGCAAGGCTCCTTGCCTCCTCCGCATTGATTACATCATAAGGTACACAGGCTACACGTGCTGCTTGTTGGGGTTCAGGCCGCCAGGCGCGGAAAGGTTTAATCGTTATCATATAGAATTAAGGATCGTAAAAACCGGACTACAGCCATTCGGGCATCACTTGCTGCAAATCGGTATATTCACATTCAAATTAAAAAATTGCTGAGCGGAACCGGCCCGGGGTCCCGCTTTCCGGTAAACTTTCTAAAATACAAAATTAAGCTTCAAAGCTGTATGGAACTCCCTCTAAAAGAACTGCCTGAAGAAAAAAAGCACATGCTGCTGTTTATGATGCTGCTTCAGCAGTACGAAAAAATCGCTTCGATGAACATGGGCGAGCTGCCCAACCCCGTACACAATCAGAAAGAAGTGGATCTGAAGTCGGCCCGTTTCGCAGTCGATACCCTTCAAATGCTGCGGGCCTACACAAGCGGCAACCTCAACAACGATACAAGTGAATACCTGGAAAGCCTCTACACAAAATTAAGCGGGAAGCTCAGCACGCTTGTTGCTGAAGAAGAGGCAAAAAAAGCGGACAGCGATATCGGTTTTCCCGGCAAAACAGAAGAAAACTGAGCTTATGTCCGAAACCGTTTACAAGCCCGTTACCGCAGCCGGTGGCGTTGTATTCACGCAGATCGCCGGAAAACCGCACGTCCTCATGATTTACCGCAACGACGTCTGGGATTTGCCCAAGGGCAAGCTCGACAAAGGCGAAAGCATCCCGGAATGTGCCGCGCGCGAAGTGTCTGAGGAGACCGGGTGCCCCCTGCCCGAAATAAAAGCGGAGCTTGGAACAACGCTGCACCAATACACCGACAAATGGGGCGATTTCGAGAAAACAACCTGGTGGTACGCCATGCAGACGAAAGCCAAAAAGTTCAGTCCCCAAACTGACGAAGGCATCACAAAAGTCTGCTGGATTGAGCTGAAGCGCGCCCGTGAAATTGCCGGATTCGAAAACCTGAAAGAAGTACTAAACCGCTTCGCTTCTATTTTTGATGAAGGAAGCCTGAGCTGAAACGGCCGGCTGTGTCGCAGCTGCACCCTTCGGCCCGGCTGAGTTCGGCTTTTCAGCTTCCCTCTCTATCCTAAACACAGCTTCTTCGGCTTCATGGCATAAAAAAAGCTGCTTCCTTTCGGAAGCAGCTTTTTTTGTTGGTCAGATAAGGAAATTACTGAAGACGGAAAATAACCGGCTGCGTCATCTGTACGCGTACCGGACGACCGCGCTGCATACCCGGTGTGAAACGCATTTGTGAAATAGCTGCAACAGCTGCTTCGTCGAGGCCACCGGCACCGGCGCTGCGGACTACCTGCGGATTCTGAACCCGGCCCTGCTCATCCACGATAAACTGAATAATTACCCGGCCTTCGATTCCTGCACGTCGTGCCATATCGGGGTAACGAAGTGCGTCATAGAGGGCAGCCTGACCGCCGATCATTTCGGGCATGTTTTCCACAACTACGAAGATTTCGTCTTCGAAATCATCTGCTGGCGGTGGTGGTGGTGGTGGTGCGTCGAAACCGGCGTCCATATCAAGGAAGGCATCCATATCGAGAAGATCATCATCGATGATGGCATCATCCGGTACTTCAATAGGAACCGGCGGACGTGGCGGGGGCGGAGGAGTCTCGATTATTTCAGTTTGAATGATGTCTTCAATTTCGAGCTCAATTCGGTCAATCTGCTCAATTACAAACTCGCCGCCGAAATCGACATTGAATTTAAACAAGCCGACCGCAACAAGAAGAGCAATTACAAGACTGCTTTGCAGTGTAATCTGATAATCTTTGCGTAAATCTTTTTCCGGTTTTTTCTTTGGACCCATGACAATTCGATAGAGTTAGTTGAGTAAACGTCGTTGAATATACTGCATATTTATCAAAACACAAATAATGCCTGATTATTTCAGAATAAAAAAACCGCTCATAAGCTCTTATTAAACAGCATTATCCGCATGTGATTAATAGATTAAGCAGCTGAACAGAAGCGATACATGCTCTAATTTGAATCTGTTTTTTTTGGATTTAGTGATTCTGCGGGAATAAATTTAGAGCGGTAAAACCAAAGCATAAGTCCGGCAAGCGACGCACCTACAGCATTATATCCTATATCTGACACCATTCCGCTACGCCCGTAAGGCATCGCAAACTGCATCAATTCAACTATTGCCCCAAAAATAATTCCTATAAGGATCATCAGAAAAACAGAGAAACGGGGTTTGTTAAAAAAAACCATCATGTTCATACCAAAAAGGAAGGTCCATCCCCCGAACAAAATTACGTGCCCGAGTTTGGGGTTTCCCCAGCGGGCCGCTGAAACCAGCATATCCCCCGGAAACAGGGTTAAATACATTGCGAGAATCATCCATCCAAACAGCAACAGGGGCAACACAGGTGATATCTGCTTAAGAAATTCGTGCAGTTTCAAAGCATACCTCCCGCTGAAGGCTTCACCTGCCTGCCAAGCCGCTCATAACTTTCGAGCAGGGCAAGCCGGCAAACATCGAGCATCAGGCCAGGGTTTAGGGCTGCATCAGGAATCTGACTCAGCATCCCGGCAATCAGGCCCGCGAGCACATCGCCGAAACCTGTTCGTGCAAAGCGCCGCAGGTCGTAGGCCGTTATGCTGATTTCGTTTTTGATGCCGGCGAGGGCCGGACTCCCCTTAGCAAGGTACACCATGTTTGCTGAGCACGGAAAAATGTCCAGGGCCTCGAGCAGCTGATCTGTTGTTGCCGTGCGAAAACCATGCAGCTGCTCCTGCTCTCCCGGATGCGGTGTAACGATGAGGCGCAGGCTTTCGGGCAGTTTCGCGGTATGGCCGGCGAGGGCGCGGAAGCCGTCGGCATCGAGCACAACGGGTACCCTCACCAGCTTCAGCAGCTGCCGCACAGCCGAGGCCGTTTCGGGATGGGTTCCCAGGCCGGGACCAAGCACCAAAACACCGGGGCGCTTTTCCAGCACTTCGGCAACCGGGCGCACCGCATCAGCTTTAAAAAGCCCGCTGCCGTCGCCGGGGATAATCTTCCGGGTGATGTCCACAAAGTGCGCGTCGTAAGCGGGCGACACCTCCGCTGTCGTGAAAACCTGAACCGAGCCGCAGCCCGTACTCCAGGCCGCTTTCGCTGCCAGAATTACCGCACCGGTGAGGCCCGGCGAGCCGCCCAGCACATACACGTTCCCGTTCTGATATTTGTGATGAACCGTTTTGCCCTGCAAAAGCTGCTGCAGGCGCTGCTCAATTTCGGATTTGTCTCCGGGGGAGAGGCTTCGGAGCACGGGACCGCCGGTCTGCCTGAGCAGATGCTCCGGAAACGGCAGCGGACACAGCAGGCGCCGGCCGCTCAGCTCCGGGCCCATCCCCAGATAGCAGCCCGACTTTGCCGTGCCAAACATGCAGCTTGTGTGCGCCTTCAGCGCGCAGCCCATTACTTCGCCGGTATCGGCATGGAGGCCGCTCGGAATATCCATCGCGAATACGCGCGCTTGCCAGCGGTTTACCGATTCGATGATCTCCGCGAGAGCGCCGGTGATTTCCCGCTGAAGTCCGGTGCCGAACAGGCCGTCAACGACCGTGCAGTACACGCGGTCGGGCAGGGCGTTTTCGAAGAAGCGGAGCGGCAGGCCGGCATCAGCCTGCTTCATCTTTTCCAGGATTTGCAGGTTGGCGGCAGCATCAGCCGACATCCCGTCTGTGCCCAGGGCAAGACACACATCCACCGAAAAGCCCTTCATCAGCAGCAGGCGCGAAACCGCGAGGGCGTCGCCGGCATTGTTGCCTTTGCCGCACAGGCTCAGTACCCGCACCGGCTCGGGCTGCACCTCACAAATGGCGTCGGCGGCCCGCTGAGCGGCCACTTCCATCAGGGTGAAGCCCGAAATGCCGAGCTGCTCGATGGTCAGCCGGTCAATTTCGCGGGACTGTGCAGCAGTATAAAGCCGGTTTTCATAGCCGGGTGGTATCATGGATGATTCGTTTCGTCTGATAAATTAAACGGGATAAAATTGCAGCGTAAGTGCCGCGGCCGCGAAGCCGAAGGCCAGACCTGCGATGCTCTGCGCCGGTGTGTGGGCGTTCAGGGTGATGCGCGACCAGGCCACAGCAGCGCTCAGCAGCAGCCCCGCCGCCGCAAGCAACAGGCTCCCGGCCGGACTTAGCAGGGCAGCGCCGGTGAAGCCGGCATAATACGCCGCCATCGCGATGGCCGTACAGTGAATGCTGATTTTCCACCACAGGGTAATGACCGATGCAAGCACGCTGCTCCAAAGCAGGGCAAACGCGGCATTTTGGATGAGGCCGAAGGGGCCTTCCACCGAAATCAGCAGGGCGAAACCCGCCCCGTACAGCGCAATGCCGAGCAGGAAAGGCAGCGGCCGGCGGCTGCGGTTTCTGATTTCGAGCGACTCAATACGCTTTGCTTTCAGAAAAAGCAGCAGCAGGCCGAAGGGCAGCACCGCAAAGAACAGAACTGAAATGAACAGCAGCTCCCGTGCCGGGCCAGGCTCGTGCCCCGCCGCGCCCAGCAGCCAGAACAGCGGCGCGACCAGCATAAGCGGGTTCAGGGCCACTGAGATCAGGCGGGCTAAAGGTTGGCGGGCGTCATCCAAAACGGGGCAGGTTGAAATTAGTGACTGTTTAACGGGTTGAGGGAGGAGGAATGTTTTCATAGCTATAGCTCAGACTACATGCGCTCAACCGTCATAAAGGTTGGCGCCTCAAATGATCCGGTATGTGTTCCCATAAATGGTATCTTCTTTGCTCCATCTATAATGTAACCATTTATCAGAGCATCAAGCACTTCAGGATGATTGGAAAATTGATAGTACCAAACGGAAAAGAAACCTTTTTCTTTAGACAAACTTACGATGTTCTCGATATCTGTTGACCGGGGTGTTGAGTTATATTTCGAAAATTGTCTTTGGGCAAGATCCCTCGCTTCCAGCCTGCTTTGCCATCTGTCATCCTTTTCTGAATAATCAGGATGCCCCGGCAGCCTGTCTAAGCCTACTAAATCCATAAATGCCTGAACTTTACTGAGTTTGTCTTGTGCAATACCAGACTTTATTACAACCCTTCCTTCTGAGTCAATTTCTATGAAATGGATTAAATTATTTTGATGAGGCAGAAATGGATTAGTTAGTGCAATGTCTTTATTAGACTTTGTGCTATTGCAATTAGAACACGCTAATAAAAAATTATTCCAGTCATAGCAAAGGTCTGCATAAATTAATTCGCCTTCTTTATTCGTAACCTTTCGGCCTTTTATATGCTCAATGTGAAGGGATGAACGGGTTACCTGTTTTTCACAATAAGAACAAAAAGACCCGATTTCGCCAATGAGTTCTGGTTTAGCATCCCCCCAGGGCTTATAATGACCCTCAGATTTACCTTTAACGGACTTTACAACAGGTCTCATCACAGCTATTCTTTAGGAAATTCTGACTCTAAGAGGGCTACGTAAGCCGGATCTTTGCTGAACTTTACCCTGAGACCATCCAATAATCTCTTTGCTTTAGCTATTTCATCAGTAGAAGCCTTCTTATTGACTAAATCAAAATATTCCCTGGCTTTCGATTGCATTTCTGAGAATTCGGCACTCCTTTTCACATTGATAACGCCCATTTCATTTTCTGAAATTTCTTCCACACTATATTTATTTGGGTCATGATCAAGCCCTTTAACTTCGTCAAGATTAATTAATTCATCTGACTTTAGGCTTTGAACGATAAAAGGGGAATGTGTTGTAGCTACAAACTGTATGTTCTTAAACACAGTTTTCAGGTCCGACACAATTCTTTTTTGCCAGTTAGGATGCAGGTGAAGGTCAAGTTCGTCAATTAAAACCAGGCCCGGTGTCAGGCTCACGGCATCATCCCCCAGATGAGGATTGAGTTTAATACACCGATATGCGATGTCAGCAACCATTCCAATTAAATTCCGATAGCCATCGCTTAACTGACTAAATAGCAGCCTGTCAGTTTTGTTGTTATTTTTAAAGATACCAATTAAATCTTCATCCTTAAAACTATATGACATATCAGTCCAGTGATTGTCAGGGATCATTGAAATAATTGCCTCTTTAAAACTTTGCAGCAGGGCTTTCTCCTTCGGTGAGCCGAACTTCTTAATTTCGTCTTCATACGTTTTATACCACGAAAGAAACTCTTTGCTCGATGATTTTGGCGACAGGCACCTTGTGTAGGCCAGCTCTACGCCTTCCCCCTGCTTTTTATAAACTGCTTTTTTTTCTTCATGTTCGGCCCACAAACGTCCCGTTCCGTGATATGCAATTACAGGGAATGTAACCTTACCGTTTTGCCGGCTTTCCTGTAACATCCCGGATGCAAGGCGTTCAATGTTTTTGGCATCCGCATAAGTTGTTGTTGTTTTCTGACTCAGCTTATTAACCGTACGCTTCCATCCCTCTTTCAGATAAACACCATTAACTTCACCAAAGCATTCTATTTCAACCGGAAGCTGTGGCCTTGGCTGACCTTCAATCGTTTTTACTCTTACTTCTCTTTTATTTATTCCCCGTGCTTCGTGATTAGCAACATCTATACCGCGCAAAAAACTTCCGGCTGCTACTGCGAGTGCATCCAAAGCGGAAGTTTTCCCCTTGGCATTATCTCCAATAAGCACTGTGAAATTTGGGTTTAAATCAAACGTTTCGTCAGCAAAACCTTTGAAGTTTTTTATTTTAATTTTGTCGATTCTCACTTATGTCAACATTTAAAAATGCCCGAAATTTGTTTGCGTAAACCTTGTATGCTGATTTATTGTACGAAAAAATGAATTTAAGCTATCAAAATATAAAAATTACCGAAGAACTGTGCCGACATATTCAAAGTTTGGCTGAATGGCTTTTATGCACTTTTGATTTAACCGATATAAATTGGCTAAACCTGTGAGCCCACACGCTAACTCTGCCACACAAAATTCAATCAGGCCTTAGTCTCATCCCGGTATTAAAAACCGGGATGAGAACACAACACCTCAAATTACTAATAAGCCCGCGCGAAGAGCACTTTCTGCGCCGACGCCTTGCCGGTGAGCATGCACTTGCCGGGCGTTTTATCGCCGTGAAGGGGGATGCAGCGGATGGTCGCCTTCGTCTCCTCCTTGATGCGCGCCTCAGTTTCGGGCGTGCCGTCCCAGTGTGCGTAGATGAAGCCGCCCTTTTCGTCGAGTATGCTTTTGAACTCTTCATAGCTTTCCGCCACGTGCGTGTTGGCTTCCATGCGGTCTTTGGCGGCTTGCAGCAGTTCGGCCTGCATGTTATCGAGCAGGGACTGCACCTCGGTCAAAATGGCGTCGCGGTCGAGCAGCTGCTTGTCGCGGGTGTCGCGGCGCACGCACTCGGCTTTCAGGTTCTGAACATCCCGCGGACCAACCGCAAGGCGCACCGGTACGCCCTCAACTTCGTGCTGTGCAAATTTCCAGCCGGGCTTGTACTGATCGCGGTCATCGAGCTTCACGCGGATGCCGGCTTTGTGCAGTTCTTTTTTGATTTCAGCGGCGTAGGCCACAACGGCTTCGCGCTCGTCATCTTTGCGGTAAATGGGCACAATCACGACCTGCCAGGGGGCGATGCGCGGGGGGATGATGAGGCCGTCGTCGTCGGAGTGCGTCATAATCAGGCCGCCGATCAGGCGGGTGGAAACGCCCCAGCTCGTGGCCCAAACGTGCTTCAGCTGACCGTCTTTGTCCTGAAAGGTACAGTCGAAGGCTTTGGCGAAATTCTGCCCCAAAAAGTGGGACGTACCGGCCTGCAGGGCTTTGCCGTCCTGCATGAGGGCTTCGATGCAGTAGGTTTCAACGGCGCCGGCAAAACGCTCGCTCTCGGTTTTAACCCCGGTAATCACCGGCATCGCCATGTATTCTTCGGCAAAGGTGCGGTACACTTCGAGCATCTGTTTGGTTTCGGCTACGGCCTCTTCCTCGGTGGCGTGCGCGGTATGACCTTCCTGCCAGAGGAACTCCATGGTGCGTAAAAACAGGCGCGTACGCATCTCCCAGCGCACCACATTCGCCCACTGATTCACCAGAATCGGCAGGTCGCGGTAGGACTGAATCCAGCCGCGGTAGGTGTCCCAGATGATGGTTTCGGAAGTCGGCCGCACAATCAGCTCTTCTTCGAGCTTCGAGTCGGGGTCCACATCTACGCCGTCTTCGGTGCTGATGAGCCGGCTGTGCGTTACTACCGCGCACTCTTTGGCGAAGCCTTCCACATGGTTGGCTTCCTTGGAAAGAAACGATTTGGGGATAAACAGCGGGAAGTAGGCATTCTGATGCCCGGTATCCTTAAACATGCGGTCGAGGGCGTCGCGCATGTTTTCCCAGAGGGCGTAGCCGGTAGGTTTAATGACCATGCAGCCCCGCACCGGCGAGTGCTCGGCAAGGCTTGCTTCCTTAATAATATCCTGATACCACTGCGAATAGTCTTTGCTGCGCGGCGTGATGTTCTTGGCCATAAAGTCAGTTTTGAATTGGAATTAGCACGTGCACCTCATGTTGATGCTTTTCGTTAGCCTGCAAAGATAGCATTTTTTACCCCAACTTTCGGGCCCGGTTTGCTGCTGAAACGCCTGCGGATGCACCCTTTCAGTACCGGACAGGCCTCCGGAAATCTCCCGCAAAAAGCCGAATCCTGATGTGGCTTTTGGCTCACTTTTGCCTTATATTTGCAGTCTTGCAAAAAATGGCGTGGTAGCTCAGCCGGTTAGAGCGTCGGATTCATAACCCGGAGGTCGGCGGTTCAAGTCCGCCCCACGCTACGAAACCCTAAATAAACATTTAAGGCCGCATCCCTGAACAGGAAGCGGCTTTTTTTATGCCCTGAAATCAGCCAGCCAGCCGCTGATCTCCGCGTGTACCCGCTGCGGCTCTTCGAGGTAAGGGCAATGACCAAGCCCCGAAAGTACGCTTTCCCGATAGGGGGTGCCGTTCGCGGCGCGGGCGTCGAGCAGGGCGCGGGTTTGCAGCAGCATGGGCTGCGGGGGCAGGTCGGCCTCACCCGGGAAGCCGGGAATCAGGCCAAGCGCTCCCAGCACGGCCGGGTCAGAGCCGGAGCGGTCGCTCACAATCGCGTCTTCGGCGCCGCGCAGCCAGAGCAGGGGCACGGGCTCACGGGCCTGCAGCACCGCCTCCGCCAGACCCCGCAGCTGTTTCGGGGAGATGCTGTTCACGATGCCGCGCTCGCCGGGCGCGTATCCCGGCCAGTTGGGGCTCGGAAGCACATCCCCCGGGAAACCGCCGTCCTCAAGCCGCAGCGAGAACATGCCGTCGAGCAGCGGATGCGCCTCGTCCAGCTCCATGCGGTTGCGCAGCACGTACTGTTGCAGCACCCAGGCGGGGGAGGTCACCACCGGCGGCTGTTTGCTGCGGTCGCCCGCGCGGATGCGCGCAATCAGCGCGGGGTTGCTCATGCCCGCACCCGAGCCGGCAAAATCCGGGAAATTGGGCGTTCCCTCTGCCCCCTGCGTACCGCCAAAACCGTAGGGCGAGCCCGGCGCAATCTGCACCACGCTCAGCAGCCGGGCGCTATGCGCGGCCAGCAGCTGCCAGCCCACGATACCGCCCAGCGAACTCGCCACCACATGCGCCCGCGCAATCCCGAGGCGGTCGAGCAGGTCCGTGAGGTCGCGTGCCCAGTCCCGGACACCCGTCCGGGCGCCGATCGGCCGGAATTTGGTCTGCCCGAAACCGTTGAGGTCCGGCGCCACGCAGAAGTACCGCTGCGGATCGAAACACCGCATCAGCGGCGCCCACCACGCCCCCGTGCTCGTGTTGCCGTGCACAAACAGCAGCGGCGTTTTGCCGGCGGCTTCCGTTGTGTTGGTGCGGAGATAGTGCGGACCTGAAAAGGTGGTAAACATAGAAAAGTTGCTAACTATGTTATTGATTATTCTGTTTTAATCAATACTTGGACGTCTCATTAAAATACAAAAAGCCGTGCTCCTTACGAAACACGGCTTTCATATAAATAATCTAACAATTATTCAAATCCTAACACATCGCCTAACTGATAATATTCAATTATAGCATCATAGTCATTATGGTCAATACGTGAATTAACCTGAGATGGCGGAATCGCAACTGCCCTTACTGTTGCTCCAATCGTAAATGCAACTAATGTGACAGCATCATCACCAAGAACTATCACTTCGTATTGTCCTGTTTTAAAACCGTAAGTCATGGTTGTAGTTTCAATTGGCAACGGCAGTGGTGTCCATTCTGAACCTTCAACATCACGTAAAAAAACCAGGACGATACCGTTTTCATAAATTTCACTCGTCAACGCTGCCCAAGGAAAGGTCCAATAAACCAAGTCCTGATCTTCAATAATTAAATTATTTAAAGACAGCACGTTAGACTGTGTAATGATATTAACTGACCCCGCAGGACCTTGATCACCTTGAGGCCCAACAGGACCCTGATCACCTTCACACCCAAATGTTACAAAAACAATTAATGTGAAAATTACAGCAAGTATATTTTTTTTCATGCCTATAAATTGAATTATTAATAAGGTTTATTTTTTGGGAGTTCAATTTTCTCACCATCATTAAAATAAGAATATTTCAGTGTGGTATAGGCAAAAATATTTTTATATGTAACCTTATATAAAACAAAACAATAGCTAATAAAGCTATTATTTTGTTTGTGAAGCACAGCCGATTTGACGGTTTGAACTTTAGTATCATAAGGTGAAGCTGAGTTCTATAAATGTGTCGTCCTTGCTTTGCAAAGAATCAAATAAGGGTAAGCTGGTTCGGGCTATATCCGCTCGAAAGCAGGTTTTTCATCCAAGCATGCCAGGAATACTGATGGTTTGATACCACCAGTTACGGATTACTAACATGCACAAAAGTCAATTATGTTTAGGGTGATCCCCCAAATGCAATATTGGAAAAGTAAAGGGGCTATGTTCAGGTCTGCATAGTTCGGAACAGCCCTTTTTTTTGCAAAAAATCCCCATCCCGAGGCGGTCGAGCAGGTCCGTGAGGTCGCGTGCCCAGTCCCGGACACCCCTCCAGGCGCCGATCGGCCGGAATTTGGTCTGCCCGAAACCGTTGAGGTCCGGCGCCACGCAGAAATACCGCTGCGGGTCGAAGCACCGCATTAGCGGCGCCCACCACGCGCCCGTGCTCGTATTGCCGTGCACGAACAGCAGCGGCGTTTTGCCGGCAGCTTCGGCTGTGTTTATTCGGAAATGATGCGGACCTGAAAATCGGGTGAGCATGGGTACGATTTAATGCGGAGTTAAAATGTTCAGTAAACAAACGCCCGTAAAGGATAAGCCGGAGCCAAATTAAGAAGCCATTTCCGACTTCGATTTTTTTTTGGGGGAACTCCCTGCACATCACGGTCTTTCGGGGCAGTCCGGGACACCCCAAATCCACGGGTAATTCCGTGATTGTTAGCTACCGGAAAATTATCGATTCCGGCACGGACACAAAATCCGCCCTGACACGCGAATCACAGCCGTAACCCCGCATCCCGAACAAAAAAGCAAGGCGCATGCCGTAGGCTTGGGATTTATCGGGTTGGCAATGCTGACCGTGATGCCCACGGAATTCCACCCAAAAAATACGGAGGCGGGACTACCGATGCAGCCGGTAGCAGGCTGAGGTGTTTTAAACTGCCTGCAAAAAAAATCCCCCGCCGGATGATTGGCGGGGGATTTTTCAGCTTCGGTGCGCCGCTTATCTGCGGGTGAAGCCCAGCACGGCCGCGTTGAACCCGGCCGGTTTTTCGATCATGAGCATGTGGCCGGCGTTGTTGATTTCGACCAGCTTGCTGTCGGGGATTTGCTCGTGGGCCAGCTCAAAAACCGCGGCGGGGAAGCCGGGGTTGAGGAAGCGGTTCGGGATGAGGCCGTCGTAGCGGCCGTACACAATCAGGGTAGGGTGGCCGACCCGGTGCAGGCGGTGCGTGGTGGGCTCATCGAGCATGGCGCCGATGGATTGCACCACGGTGTAGGCGAATTCGTCCATTTCGGCGGCTTTGGCCATGCGCACGCGCTCTTCCACCATCCACTCCCAGGCGTTGTTCCAGCGGTAGAAGTTGATGGAGAGGTTTTCCCGGATTTGCGGCTCGGGCGTGCGCTTAACGCCCTGCATGGTGAACACGCTGCGCAGCCAGTCGCCGGAGCCCTGCGAGAAGCTTTCGACCCCGGCCGGGGCCGCGAGCACCAGCGCGCTGATGGCCTCGGGATGATTGATGGAGAGCGTGATGCCGATTTGCCCGCCCATGGAGTGACCCACGTACACCACGTTTTCGAGACCCAGCTCACTGATAAAATCAGCCAGGGTTTCGGCCCAGAAGGCCATGCCGTAGGGGAAATCGCCTTTCTGCGATTTGCCGTAGCCGGGCAGGTCAACGGCAATCACGCGGTGATGCCGGCTGAGCTCGGCGATGTTGTAGCGCCAGAAGCCGGCGTTGCTCGCCAGCCCGTGCACCAGCAGCAGGGTTTGGCCGCCGCTGCCTTCGTCGATATAGGCGATGCGGGGCTCGCCCTGCGAAAACTGAACCTCAAAACCGTAGTCGATGTCCTGAAATTCAAGCGCGGGTTTATCGGCGTAGCGTACGCCGGCACAGGAAGCCAGGGTGAGCAGCGCGGCCGCGATCATTACATAAAACCATTTCATAGTTCGCACAATTTTAAGGGTTAGAACATCAGCCAGGTGAGGGAAAGGAAAACCACCCAGGGATTGTCGGGGGTGAAGTCGGAGCGGCTTGTGGAGCGCGGAGCGTCGTAGAAGTCGCCGGTGAACACATAAGCCGCGCTGAGGCCGGCGGTGAGGAACACCCGCAGGTTGTACTTAAGCTCGCCATTGATTTCGGTGCCGATGTGGTTTCCGCCGCCGGGCAGGGTTTGGTTGCTGAAGGCAATGGCCGTGCCAGCTTTGGCGCTGAAGCGGTTCGGGATGAGGTCGCGCATTACGTTGAAGGAACCGCCTGCTACGCCCAGCCCCATGTTGGAGATGTCGTGCACCATGCTGTAGTAGCGGTTCACGACCTGCGGATCCGGGAAGAGCAGGAAGGCCCGGTGCGAGCTGTAAATGCCGACCGGCGAGCCCCAGATGTTGCCGGTTACCACGCCGTTGAATTTGCCGTCGGCGGCGCCGTCTTCGTCGCCGGTGGTGTACAGGGCTTCGATCCACACGCGGTCGTTGTTGGTCATGCCGTAGCGGTAGTGGGCCGAGGCGTTGAAACTTGCGCCGAGCACGTCTACGTCATCAAAACCGGCTGCGACCGGAGAAATGCGGCCGAGGTTGGCGATGGCGTAGGCGTCGAGGGCGAGCGGACCGTGCACGAAGTTGCGGTTCCAGCTTGCGTTGGTGCCGAGCCAGAGGATATCTGCGGTGTAGTTTTGGCTCGGTGCCCCCTGAAAGTTGAGGCGGGGCGCGCCGTTGTATTCGGCCAGCGCGCTTGTGAAGCCCTGACCGAGCACGGAAATGCCGCCTCCGCCGCGGGCCGTATCGCGCAGATACCAGGCGTTGAAGCCCAGCTCGAGCTTGGGGTGCGGCCGCGTCATTACATCACCCATCACCACAAAAACATCGTCGTCGCGGGAAATCTGATTTTCCCACAGCTGAAAGAAACCCAGCCGCGCATGAACGGCCTGATGCGGGCGGGCGTACCAGCTCACCCCAACTGCCTGCGTGCCCCAAAACGAGAGCTTGTAGCCGGTTCGCTGAAACAGGTCGAGCGGGTTGATGTTCGGATCGTACGGGCTGTCGAAAATCCGCTGCAGGCCCACGACCAGATTCCACCAGCTGTCCGGCGGACGAATATCGACGTTGGCCATGAGGGTTTGCAGGTTGATCTGCCCGCCGCTGATGGCGCCGCCGCGGTTGTTGCCGATGCCGTAGGCCTGATCGCCCCAGGTGTAGTCAATTTTGAAGAGGCCGCGGAAGGTCGCGTAGCCATCAATGATGGAGGGCCGGTACACGAAAAGCGGCACAAAGCGCTGCTCGGTGTAAAAGGCCGCGCGGTCAACCGTTTCGGTGGAGTTGCGCCCGAAAAGCCGGCCAATGACCTGCCCCTGCAGGACCTCATTAACCGGGGTAATATTGGTGGTTGTGGTACGGGTGAAGGAGTAGCCGATAAACTGAAACTCGCCCGGGAGCGGATCGGTGAGGCGGATGCGGTCGGCTTCGGAGCGCTCGCTCAGGCGGAGGTCTTCGGGCTGAACCAGCTGCGCGAGGACTTCCGGAATGAAGGCGGCCCAAAGCAGGACGGCCATCACACTGCATCCTAAAACAGAAAGTAATTTTTTTTTCATGGGGGATGGGCTCAGAGGTTGAAATGCAGCAGGTGCTGCGGTCGGTAAAGCATCCATACAAGGCACACATTTAACAGAGGAACAAGAAACGGGCGGCTGAATCGCCGCCCGTCTTTTTATTGCGGTATAACAGTCGTTTTAGGGCCCGCTTAGTTAGTAGGCACCACTTCTACGCGGCTGTAGCGCTGAATCCAGAAAGCGCCGGTCGGGTTGCCGCCGATGAGCGTGCTGCCGAAACCGCCTTCTACCGTCGGGGGCTCAACACCGGTGAGGCCCTGCTGAATCACTTCATACTCCATGCGGCTGCCGTTAACTCGGAAAATGCCGGAAGAAACGACTGCAAAAGGAGTGGCCTGCTCCAGCAAAATGGAGCGGATACCCTCGGCATTTGGCGCACCGGCTACCCAGGTACCGGTGAAGGAAATGGTTGATCCGTTTGCGTCAACCGATTCCACATTGTAGGTGTTGTCCGCATTGAAGGTTGCCACGATTTCCACGTTGAGGAAAGGAGGTCCGGCCAGACCCGGGGCGATGTCCTCACCCTGAGAAATCCAGGTGCCTGCGATGGCATCAACGGCAAAAGCGGCGAGGTTTACGGTACGTACCAGATTTTGACTCACGGAAGAAACGGTAACACTTCCGCTGTAATCGCCGGGGGCATCGGTTGTGAAGGTGATGGTTACCGTGCGGCTTGCACCAACGCCGAGGGCGAACTGCATGTCGGCTTCGGCAACGGCAAAGCCGGCGCCGGTAACGGCTACGTTCACATCATCGAGGGCCACATCGCCGTCGTTGCGCACATCAAAAGTGAGGGTTCTGTTTTCACCGGTACGCACGTCACCGAAATCGAGATTGGTTTCAGAAACGGATAGCTCAGGGCTGTCACTGCTTGAGCTGCACGCATAGCCGGCAAACACAAGCGCGGCTATCATTACGGAATAGAGTATTTTTTTCATGAGATTGGTTTTTTTGAAGGGTTTGAAAACCGGACGTTGCGTACCGGTCATCGTTTTGGTTGGTGTTGGTTAACAGTTGGAAAATCAGGGCTCTTTGGAGGGCAGCAGCACGGATTCGCCTTCGGCTACGGCCTCTCCTTTTTGGTTGCGGCATCCCGTGCGGAATTTCACGCGGTTGCGCTCGGGCAGCACTTCGGCCACCTCAGCAAACGCTGTGATGGTGTCGCCGATATAAACCGGCCGCAGAAACTTCAGGCTTTGCGAGGCATACAGCGCGCCGGGGCCGGGCAGCTTCATGCCAACGACCGTAGAAATCAGCCCGGCAAGCAGCGCCCCGTGACTGATGCGCGCCCCAAAGCGGGTTTGTGCCGCGTATTCGGCATCGACGTGCAGCGGATTAAAATCACCGGTGATGCCCGCAAAGGCGTACACATCATGCTCGGAAATGGTCTTGCTGAATTCGGCCCGGTCGCCGGTTTTGAGATCGCTGATGGTGAGACGCTTCATGGCTCAGGCCTCCTTTAATTTTCGTTTGAGGATTTTGCCGCTGTCGCTTTTCGGAAGCTCGTCCACAAAAGCATAATGACCCGGCACCTTGTATTTGGCGAGGCGCTCGCGTCCCCAGGCGGCAAGCTCAGCCGGAGCAGCTTCTGCGCCGGACTTCAGCACGATGAAGGCCTTGCCGGTTTCGCCCCATTTGGGATCGGGCACGCCCACAACGGCGACCTCGCGAATCGCGGAATGCGTGCGGAACACGTGCTCGACCTCGGCCGGGTACACATTCTCCGCCCCGCTGATGAACATCTCTTTCTTGCGGTCGATCACATAAAAATAGCCTTCGCTGTCGCGGCGCACGATGTCGCCGGTGTGCAGCCAGCCGTTCACGATGGTTTTGGCAGTTTCCTCCGGCTTGTTCCAGTAGCCCTGCATGCACACGGGCCCGCGCAGCACAAGCTCGCCCGGCTCGTCGTTTTCGGCGAAGCTGCCGTCTTCGCGCATCACCTGCGCATCAATATAAAAGTTGGGGAAACCGATGGAGCCGATTTTGCGGATGGCGTCGGTTTCGTTGAGCGAAAATACGTTGGGGCCAAACTCCGTGAGGCCGTAGCCCTGCCGGATGGGCACCCCTTTTTCGTGCCAGGCTTCAATCAGCGGCACCGGCATGGGCTCGCCGCCAACGATGGCGTAGCGCAGCTTTTCGAGCTTCGCGGCGGGCCAGCCCGGCGACTGATGCAGCATATCCATCATGGTCGGCACGCCGAAGAGGATGCTCACCCCTTCGGAGTCGCACAGTTCGAGGATGCGGTCTGCGTCGAATTTGCGCAGCAGAATCAGCTTTGCGCCCCGGTGTATGAAGGGTGTGGTGAGCACATTCCAGCCGCCGGTGTGGAAAAAGGGCGCGAAGGTGAGCGTAACGTCGCTCTGCACGAGGTTGAGGCGCAGCCCTGTGTTGACCGAATTCCAGAAGAGCATGCCGTTGGTCACTACCGCGCCTTTGGGGCGGCCGGTGGTGCCGGAGGTGTACAGAATCATGCAGGCATCCTCAAAAGTGGCCGCGTGATTTTTCTGAAGGGTGAGGGATGCCCCCCCTGCTTTTCCGCTCATGCGGGCAAGAAAGCCGTCACTACCCTGTAAAAGCGCTTTTTCTCCGGTGAAGGAGGTTTTCGAAATCGTCTCATCAAATTCCTGCTCGAAAAGCAGCAGTTTGGGGCTGCTGTCGCTGAGCTGATAGTCAAGCTCGGGCGCGGCCAGCCGGTAGTTGAGCGGCACGAGAATGGCGCCCAGCTTCTGCACGGCAAAAAACAGCACGACGTACTCCATGTGGTTGAGCGCCAGCACCGCAACCCGGTCGCCGGCGGCTATGCCGAATTCCTGCTCAAGCACGCCCGCGGTACGCAGCAGCATCTCGTTGGCCTGCGCGTAGGTGATGGCGGATCCGCTCGCATCATCCTGCAGCATCACCGCGTCAGGCGAGTACTGCGCCCATTTTGAAATCCAGTCGGTATGCATGGTCTGAGGCTTCATGTTTCACAATCCGTTTATTCAAATATAAAGATTAAAATAGTGTCCGTGCAGCGGATTCGGGCGTTGAGCGCATCCATCGAATCCAAAAAAATCAGCGCGGTTTCTTTTGCTGCAGCAGATAGACCGCCGCCCCGGCCAGCACCGAGCACACAATGGCAACAGCTGCCGCAACGCCCGGGTTTTCGCCGGTCGCCCGGGTGAAGGGGATGGCAATCTGCCCGTAGTAAATCGTGAAGTGCACCACAACGGCAGTGACCGAGGCCGTAACCGGCGCGGCAAGCGGCACGTTTTTGAGGAACATCCCCATCAGGATGGGCACAAAGGCCGCCGAGAAATACGCGTACACGCCGTTTTGCGCGAAGATGCCGACGCTCAGCTTCGGGTTCACCAGCTGATCCCAGCTCACGAAGACGGTCACAACGGCGAGCACCACAATCACCATTTTATTGATGAGCACCGCACGGCCGGTATTCCCGCTGAGCCCGAGCTGCCGCCCGAACAGCGGGTCGATGATGTCCTTCGTGATGGTGGTCGAGAGCGACTGAATGAGGCCTTCGAGCGTGGAGAGGCCCGCCGAGATGAGGCCCATCACCACAAGCAGACCCACAAACACGGGGAATTCGCTCACCACGTAGGCCGACACCAGGCCGTCCATCGGGATAGGCGTGCCGCCGGCGCTCAGGTCCGGAAAGGTGAGGCGGATGTACAGGCCGGTAAACACCACGAAGAAAAACAGCAGCTGCGCGGTGATGCCAACGGCCAGGTACTTGTTCACGTCGGCGTCGCTTTTGAGCAGCAGCGATTTGGTGAGGATGTGCGGCTGACAAATTATCGCGATGCCCACGATAAACTGCGCGATGAAAATCTCGAAATAGTCGCGGAACAGGAAGCTGCTTTCGTTGGTCGTTGACACCAGCAGCGGATCTATGGCTGCGAGCTTGTCCAGGAAGCCGTTCACGCCTTCGCTGAAATGCTGATAGCCGGAACCCAGCAGCACGAAGGCCACGATGAGCATCAGGATGGCCTGAATGGTGTTGGTGTACACCATGGAGTTGGCCCCGCCAAACATCATGTAGCCGAAAACGAAAATCACGATGCCGATGAGGGTGTACAGCTCGGGGATGTTGAGCGAAGCCGAGAGCACCTTGGTGAGCCCCACGCAGATGAGCACCACGAAGGTGATGAGCAGCAGCGAGAGGAATCCGAAAAAGATGCCGTAGCCGCGGCTTTTGTACATGGTTTGCATCCACTGCGCCATGGTGAGGGCCTTCACCGTTGTGCCGTGCCGGCGGAAGCCTTTGGTGAGTACCACCAGCGAAATGAGGGCCGCAAACGGCAGCGCAATCGCCATGGAAAGCACGCCCGAAATGCCGAACAGCGCCACAAACCCGGGGTTAATGATGAAGGTCGCCGCGCTTGTGATCGATGCCGCGAGCGAGAGCCCCACCGCGTAGGGCGAGAACAGCACGCTGCCGAGGGCGTAATCGTCCATGTTGGTGATTTTCTTTGCCCCGCGAATCACGAAAAAGAGGATTACGGCGGCGTAGAGGCCGACCAGAATCCAGGCTGCGGTTACGAGTTGCTGCGATGCTAATTCCATGGGTTGCTTCCTCGGTTAGTAGCGGAATGCGTTACAGGCGAAGGTGAGGCCGCCGCCGGAGCCCATCATTACAAAGATGTCTCCTTTCTGCAGACCGCCCCCGCGGATGCTGTGATCCATGGCCATGCCGATGGCCGCTGAGCCGGTGTAGCCGTAGGTGCTCATGATGGCCGGCGCCGTTTCGCGCGGCAGACCCAAATTATCCATGGTTTCCCAAATCAGATTGATGTTGATTTGGGTCATGAAGGCCTGCTTGATGTCGCTCACGGCAAATCCCCCGCGTTCGGCTACGGTGCGGATCATGTCGGTCCACATAATCGGGTTCAGCTCTTTGGGGAATTTTTTGGCGAAGATGAGCTTGTGCTCCTGTGCCGCCACGCCTTCGGGCGTTACCGGGTGGGCGGAGCCGCCCTGATAAATGCCCATATAATCGTAGTATTCGCCCCGCGTGCGCATGTCGCCGGCGAGGTGACCCCCGCTTTCGGTGCCTTCGCAGCTTTCGAGCACGGCAGCGGCCGCGCCGTCGGCGAAGAGGGTCACCGTTTTCTTGTCGTCGAGGTTCAGGTAGCGGCTCATGCCGTAGGCGCCGATCACTACCGCGTAGCGGTAGCGAGGGTCGCCCTTGATGAAGTTCACAGCCGTTTCGGTTGCCGTCACGAATCCCGCGCAGGCGGTGTTCAGGTCGAAGCTCGCGGCGTTTTTCAGCCCGGCCTTGTGGCACACCACCGAGGCCGTTGAAGGCGAAATGAACTCTGGGGTATCGGTCGAGATAATCAGCAGGTCCACCTGCTCCGGCCGCAGCCCCGCCATGTCGAGCGCGCGTTCGGTCGCCGTAATGCACAGCTCGCTGAGGGTTTCGCCCTCACGCATCCAGCGGCGCTCGCGAATCGTGAGGTTTTCCCGCAGCCAGGTATCCACGTCTTCTCCCAGCCGCTCATTGAACCAGCTGTTCGGCACTACCTGATCAGGCACGGCCATGCCGCTTGCGATAATGCGCGCATTTCTCACGAGATAATGCCTCCGTCAACACTAATGACCGTTCCCGTGATGTAGGCCGCATGATCCGACGCCAGGAAGGCGTAGGTCTGCGCGATGTCTTCGGGCTTGCCCATGCGCCCGAGCGGCACCTTGGCAACCATGGTCTCGATCACTTTCTCCGGCATTTTCTGCACCATTTCGGTCGCGATAAAGCCCGGCGCCACGGCATTCACACGGATGCCCTTGCGGCCCAGCTCGCGCGACCAGGTTTTGGTCATGCCGATTACGCCGGCCTTGGTTGCCACATAGTTGGTTTGCCCGAAATTGCCGTAGAGGCCAACCACCGAGCTCGCATTCAGAATCACGCCCGAGCCGTTCTCAATCATGTAAGGCGCGGCAAGCTGCGTGCAGTTAAATACGCCGGTCAGGTTCACATCAATCACCTTCTGCCAGGTCTCGGGGTCCATCTTCACCAGGGTTTTATCCATGGTGATGCCCGCGTTGTTGATCAGCACGTCGAGCTTCCCGTCGGCTGCGATAATGGCTTCGATGCCGGCCTTCACATCCTTATAATCAGCCACGTTCACCTTGCGGAAAGCCGCCTTTTGTCCGGCTTTGGTGAGCGCCTCAACCAGCGCCGCGCCGGCTTCTTCATTCAGGTCCCAAATGTGCACGCTTGCGCCTTCAGCGGCAAAAAGTTCGGTCGTTGCTTTTCCGATGCCGGCTGCACCGCCGGTAATGAGGACTGCCTTGTTTTCGAATCGGTTCATGAGAGATACAGGGTTAAGTTTATTCTAATCGTTTGAAAATTTTCAAATTACATAAGCAAAAAAACGGAAACCGCTCACCGTAAGGACTTACAGACTGCCGTTTTCAATCAGTTCCGGTTTCACGGTTTCTTTCCAGTGCTGCAAAAACGCCTTGTTGTGGTGCGCCATCAGCTCGTAAAAATGCTTCATCTCAGCCATGCGGCTTGCCAGGTGTTCGGTCTGCTCATCCTGCTCGGGCAGGTTTTCCGAAAATTCCTGAAACTTCTCGCCCAGCTGCTTGTTGCGCCGCATTGATGCGGCATAGTTCGCAAATGCCTGACCAAAAATATCGGGCACAGCCTGATAGTAGTCCTTGCGCTCGCCCTTCACCCAAACTTTCTCGATAAGCTGATGGTCCTTGAGCTTGCGCGCAATCTGCGAAACCGGACCCTTGCTCATCTGCAGGCGGTCAGAGATTTCATCCAGCGAAAGCGGCCCCGGCGTTGCGATCAGCAGCGCCACAATTTTGCCCATCAGCGAGCTGTAGCCCAGGTTCTGATAGGCCTCGGCGTAGGCATTCACCAGCTGATCTATAAGTTGTTCTTTGTTCATCATTTGATAAATTTGATTTTTTTCAAATAACGTTTTTTATTCTTCAAACGCAAGCAGATTCTTTTCAGAAAAGCGTTTTTTTCGTGAATCAGAGCATTCCCCGCAACCCCTGCCACATCCCCACCAAAGACGCATATCCTCACCACACCGCCCCCTGAATCCCGCCGCGCCGCCATTTCCGCCTTCCTTTTTTTCGGGGAAAACTCCGTGCACATCACGGTCTTTCGCGGCAGATTGACACCCCCCAAACCTACGGAAAGCCCCTTGCTTTTAAATTCCGGTGCCTGCACGATGCCATCACTCTTTAAAATTGATCACGCAAATCCGGTTTTATCAAAAAAATACCGCGCCCCGGCTTTCCCGGCCTGCATCTGTATCACTCAAAGCAATTACGCAACCTCACTCCTTCCTTAAATACCGCTTCAGCTGTTGACCCTCGCTTCCTTCGCGCGGTCTCCTTCCCCAAAACGATCCCCAATTCCGCGCGATTTACCTATCTTGGAGGCATGAATTTTTCTCCCCGCCCGTTCCCATTCCCGCTCCCGCTACTGCTCTTGCTGCTGCTTTGCCTTGCCGCCTGCTCCCGAAGCGCCCCCAATCTTGAACCGCGGCAAGCGCCCGAAGCACAGCTTGCTGAGCGGCACATGGTCTCGGTTGCGTGTCCGCATGCCGCGCAGGCCGGGCTCGAAATCCTCCGCGCAGGCGGCACCGCCATCGATGCGGCTATTGCCATTCAGGCGATGCTCACCTTTTCGGAGCCCACGGAAAGCGGCATAGGCGGCGGCGCCTTCCTGCTGTTCCAAAGCGGCGAAACCGGCGAAATGCTCGTCTTCAACGGCCGCGAAACGGCCCCGCAGGCTGCCCGGCCTGACCGCTTCCTGCTTTTGGGTCAGCCGCTGCCCCTGCCTCTTGCCATTCCCACCGGCGCGGCCTTCGGCGTGCCCGGCACCCTCGCCCTGCTTCACGAAGCGCATCAGCAGTACGGGCAGCTGCCCTGGGCGGATCTCTTTCAGCCCGCGATTGACGCCTCCCGCATGGGCATCCCCTATCCGCCGGCGCTGTTGCAGCGGGTGCAGGCCGACTACTCCATTCAGTTTTTCGGTGATCTTCGCCGGCATTTCGTGTATCAGGGCCGCGGCGATGCACCGCAATTCCGCAACGAAGCCCTCGCCGAAACCCTCAGCCACATTGCCGATGAAGGCCCCGATGTCTTTTATCGGGGCGACCTCACCGGCGCGATGATCAGCACCGCCCGTGCACGCCGTCCGCTTCGCAGCGACATCACAGCCGCCGATTTCGACGCCTATCAGGTGCAGATTCAGCAGCCGGTGTGCGGCAGCTACCGCGGCTACCGGCTTTGCGGTCCGCCGCCACCCTCAAGCGGCGGCATTGCCGTGCTGCAAATACTCGGCATGCTCGAACACTTCGACCTCGCAGCCCTTAGCCCCGACGACCCGGCCGCGCTGCACCTCATCGCCGAAGCCAGCCGCCTCGCCTTTGCCGACCGCTTCCTGTATCTCGGCGACCCGGACTTCACCGACATTCCGGTGGAGGCCCTTCTCGACCCGGCTTATCTCCGCGAGCGGGCCGCCCTCATCGATCCCGCGCGCGCCATGTCCGAAGCCTTTGCCGGCGATCCGCTCCGGCTCATTCCCGAACAGGAAGACCTCCCCATCCCCGACGAGCCCGAATCGCAGGGCACAACCCATTTTTCCGTGATCGACGCCTACGGCAACCGGGTTTCCATGACGAGCTCTATCGAAGCCCCCTTCGGCAACCGCATGATGACCAACGGCTTCCTGCTCAACAATCAGCTCACCGACTTCACCTTCCGGCCGGTGTTCGGCGGCGAACCACACCCGAATGCCGTTGCCGCCGGCAAGCGTCCGCGCAGCTCGATGTCGCCGTTTATCGTTACCGATGAAGCAGGCGAACTCCGGCTGATCGTCGGTTCCCGGGGCGGCAGCCGCATCATTGGCTACGTGGTTCAGACCCTCATTGGCGTGCTCGACTGGGACCTCAGCATACAGCAGGCCGCGGCCCTGCCCAACATGGTGCACCGGGGCGAAAACCTCGAACTCGAAGCCGGTACGCCCTACGAAGCCCTTCGCCCGGCCCTCGAAGCCATGGGTCACCGCGTGCGCATCACCCCCATGCAAAGCGGCATACACGGCATCGAATGGCACCCCGAAACCGGCCGATACAGCGGCGGCGCCGATCCCAGACTCGACGGCATTGCAACCGGCGACTGAAGGCAGCGGGCCGCGCTGATGGCACGCGGATTTTTCGGATCGGGCAGGATTTGCGCGGATTTTTGGGATTGACCGCGGACGGCGGACCGCGGACGGCAGACCGCAGATGAGGGCAAACAGAAGATCCTAACCTGCCCGGATTTACCCGCAGTTTTATTTTGAAACAGCGCGGTCTCAAATGGCCCAACCCTACTCCCAACACTCCACCCCCCGTGTCATCCAGAACGCTTTTCATTTGGCAGGAGCGTATCAAAGCCTGTGAGGTCCGCCCCGGCATGAAAAAATCAAGGCCTCATGTGAGGGATCTCCTTCGCCGGGAAAGGCTTCAGGGTTTGGCGCACAGTCCGATGGCCATTACCGGGCGTTGAGAACGTACCGGGCAGTTTCAGCCTTTGGAGATCTCTCACATGATGCTTTGACGGGTTTACGGGTTATGCTGTTTGCCGTTGCTTCGGGAGGCTCAATGCTATACGCGGCTGTTCGAGATGACACTTTTGTTTTTTTTAAGGGCAGCTTTTGAGGCTTTGGCGGACTCATGGCATGCCACGCCGCATCTCAAAAGCTAACAGCTAAAAGCCAAAAGCTCACCCCGGGTCATCCCGAACGCTTCTCATTTGGGAAAGCGGCGACCGGAGCCACAGTGCCGTAGCCGCCCCGAAAGCCGGCAACAGAGAAATGTGAGGGATCTCCTTCGCCTGCTTACGCCCGGATGCCTGCCCGCAGTTGAAGCGCATGTTTTTCCCGTTATTTCAGGCTGAGCATTATGCTGCATGCTATGGACAAGCTTTTGCCAAAGAATAAACAGTCTTTTTTGATTCCTGACTCAAAGACATCATATCGCCTCTCATTTAATACAAACAAGAAGATTTTTTATTTGAAAAGTAATTTGAATTAAATAGCTTCATTTGAAGCATCACCCTCAAATCATGAATCCCATACTGTATTCAACCAAACGCGGTTCTGTGACTGACGGCAGCGAAGCTGCGGCAAACTACAGAACATCAGCAGGGCTTTTGACGGCATGACTTCCCATGCCGAGCACGTGGGTGTAGATCATAGTGGTCTTAACATCCTCATGACCTAATAACTCCTGAACCGTACGAATATCATAGCCGTTTTGCAGCAGGTGGGTTGCAAACGAATGCCGCAGAGTATGAAGCGTAGCCCGCTTTTGAATACCCGCTGCCTGAACAGCGGCTTTAAACGACCGCTGCAGGGTTTCCCTTGAAACATGATGCCGTGCAGGCAGGCCCGAGCGCGGGTCGGTACCAATAACCCGGGACGGAAACAGGTAGTGCCAGCTGAATGCTTTTGCAGCTCCGGGATATTTTTTGTGAAGAGCGTAGGGAAGGGATATGTGGCCCAGCCCTCTGCGAAGATCAGCCTGATGAATGCGGAAAACCTTTTGAATTTGTTCTTCGAGTCCGGGCCGAAGGGTTTCAGGTAGCAGGCTGAAGCGATCTTTCTTTCCCTTTCCGCTATGTACCATAAGCTGACCATTTTCAAAATCGACATCACAAACCCTTAATCTGATGAGTTCAGAAACCCGGAGGCCTGCGCCGTACATTAATTTCAGATGGAGCAGCAGTTTCTCATCAAGATGGTGAAAGAGCGCCGCTATTTCATTTTTTGAAAGTACTACAGGAAGGCGTTTTGGTTTTTTAGACCAGTTCAGGCCTTCAACTTGAAAATCCGGCTGATTCAGAAGTTTTTTGTATAAAAACAAGAGCGCACTCAGTGCCTGATTTTGGGTTGAAGGTGCGATGCTTCGCTTATTGACGAGATGGTTCAAATAATCCCGCACATGATCATGGCCAAGCGCTGAGGGATGCTTCTTATTGTGATACAGAATAAAATCCCGAACCCAGTACACGTAGGTTTTCTCGGTGCTCCAGGCATACCCGAGTGTTCTGATTTCATTTCTGAGCTGTGTAAGAAGTTTTGGTTTAGGCTGCATAGGGGGAAAATTCTGGTGTAAGTAAAGACATGCAGAAGCTGCTGAAGTCGTATAAGTAGTTCCTTATACGACTCCCGAAAAGCCAAAACCTTACAGGTCATTAAGTACCTTTTTTGGCACTTAATGACCACCCGGAAGTCGCTCAAGTTGATTTTTCTTTACTTATACGACTTCGGAGGGTATATTGGAGTTGTTCAATAAGGAGTTATA
>NZ_JAIUMX010000037.1:0-31811 GCF_022565315.1 Cyclonatronum sp.
ATGCCGTTGATTTGGGATTTGTCACAAGCACGAAAGACAGTGATGCTCACGGAGTTTTCCCAAAAAAAATCTGCGGTTATTTATTGCAACTGGGGTGTGCTCCGGCTTCGGAGATTCCTCACATGATGTTTCGGCGGCACCAAGAGGCGGGGTAGGCTCAAAGATTTCGGCAAGTTCCCAGTAACATGTGCAGCGTTCGGAATGACACGGGGGTAGGTTTGGTGATGTTGAGAATTTCGTTCTGCCGTAATTCCTGACGGAGACAACTGCGGTCAGCAGTCAGCGGTCCGCGGTCTTCACATAAAAAAGCCCCGCAACCGGTATGGCAGCGGGGCTTTGGTTTTTCAGGAATTGGGAATCAATGATTAGCGGTTGCGGGCGTCTTCGATTTCGCGGACGAGGCGGTCGGCGCGGTACACGTGCCGTAGGGCTTCGAGCATGCCGCGGCTATCCACCGAAACGGCGCGGGCGCTGCGGTCGTCGAGGATGAGGGTGCTCGAGCCCATGCTTTCTACGTTGCCGTCGAAAGCGAGGCCCACAACTTCGAGGCGGGTGTTGACCACCGGCGAACCGGAGTTGCCCCCGATAATATCATTGGTGGAAACAAAGTTGAGGGGCGTAGCGAGGTCGAGCGTTGCCGATGGCGTAGCCCAGCGCTCGGGCAGCGCCCACTCCGGCTCGTTGCGGTGCGAGTGATGGCGGTCGTACAGGCCGTAAAAGGTGGTATAAGCCGGTGCGAAGGTGCCGTTGTATTCGTAGCCGGCCACAACGCCGTCTGCGATGCGGGGCGAGAAGGTTGCATCAGGCGGGATGCTCGTGCCGTAAACGGCGAACCAGCCGCGACCCAGACGGGTTTCGAGCTGATTTTCTTCCATACCGAGCATCTGAAAGGCCATGGTGTTGTCGAACAGCGTGCTGCCGAATGCCATGAAGTAATCGAGTGCCGGATCGCTCCAGCTGTCGAAATCGGTCTGCACGAAGGCCGCGGTCTGCTCCTGCGTGGCAAGGGCGGAATTTTCAACGAGGTAGCGGGCAAACGCTGCTTTGTCGCGGCCGTTGAGGATGCGGGCGAGGTATTCGGAGTCTTCCCCTAACAGGCTTGCCAGGTAGTGCAGGTGATTTTCGATCATGATGACTTCGGCTTCGGCTTCTTTGTCGCCGATATTGGCGATGCTGCCGACGGCCCGGCTGCGGGTTTCGCTGTCGAGCTCCTGATGGTTCAGGCGGTAGGCCACGAGTGCGCGCTGCAGCAGGGCTGAGCTGAGCCCGGAATTTGGCTCCATGCCGATGCTCATGAGGTACGGATAGGGCGCGAGGGAAGCCTTCAGCTCCTGAATTTCGGCAATGCGCTCAATAATGGGGATGAATTCCTCCGCCAGGGCGGGGTCTTCGCGCAGGCTTGCGATGAAGTTGTTTTCGTTATCGGTGCGGCGGCCCATCAGGTAAGGGTCGCGGTGCGCGAGTACCTGTCCGCCGTAGAGTTTCTCGGCGTTGCGCAGACCGAAAATGGTATTACGCAGCTGCTGCGCCTCTTCGGTATCCGGATCGAGGGCAAAAATGGCATCAAGCCCGTTCAGGGTGTGGTACAGGAAATTGTGAATGATGTCGAGCTGAAACTGCCCGGCGTAGGTCAGCTGTGCCACGGTGTTGAGGCGTGTTGTGCTGCCGGGGTTGCCGATCACAAAAACACCGTCGCCGCTTTCCACGCCCTGTGTGGCAAAGGGGAAGAAAAAGGGGGTTTCGAGCGGGGCATCATCTTCATATACCCGCATGAACGACATATCGAGATTGTAGCGCGGGTAGGTGAAGTTGTCGGTATCGCCGCCGTAGTAGCCGATCTGCAGCTCAGGCGCCATCACCATCCTGACATCGCTGTAGCGGCGGAAAAAGTAGGCCGAGTAGCGGCCGCCGTTGAACAGCGAAACCACCTGAACCACGATGTTGTCGCTTTCGTCAAATTCAGCACTGAGCTCGGCCTGCACCCGCTGAATCACCTGCGAGCGGACCTGCGCCTGCTGTTCGATGGGGGCGGAGTCAACTTCATCCAGAATCAGATCGGTGAGGTCGCGGATATCGACCAGCTGATCGAGGTAGTAGCCCTCAATCATGCGCTCGTCGGAGAGGGTTACGGCGTAGAAGCCGTCGTCGAGGGTGCGCTCGCCTTCCCGGCCGATTTGCGTAATCTGATCGCGCACACAGTGATGGTTGGTCATTACGAGGCCGTTAGGCGAGATGAAGGAACCGGAGCACCCGGGCAGGCGGACCGCACCGAGGCGGGCGCGCTCAAACCAGGCGTCGTCGGGGTCGAAGTTGTAGGTTTCGGCAAAGTATTCGACCGGTGCATGCTCGAAGGTCCACATGCGGCCGTTGTCGAGAATGCTCGAAGGTAGCGGCTCGAAAACCGGAAGCAGGGAAACCGGTGCCGGTTCTGTAACCGGCTGAGGAGCGGCGGGCTGCTCAGCCGTTTGCTGAGGGGCCGCGCAGGATAGCACAAAGAGAAGGCTGAAAACAGCCGTCAGGTGTTTCAGGGATGGGAATTGGTACATGAGATGAAATTTGGTTGAAAGGGAAACATAATCTGATAAAGGTACCGGATTATCAGAAAAGCTTTCACCTTTTTTTCGCAACAAAGTTGCGTTCTTTTTTTTATTTCTGTAAAGATTCAGCTCCGCAGCCGGAGCCGTACCGGACCCTTTGCCCTGCGGATACCCGCAGGCTTCCCGCGCTGCAGCACTTCAATCCGACCTTCATCAGCCAGCTTCGCGGCGGCTTTCCGCACTTCGGGCATGTGGGCCCGCCACGCATCCCCGAAAAAAGCACGGGCCGGCTCAGAGGGGCAGAACGAGGCAGTGAGCCCTCTTTCATGGGCAAACCGCAGAATGGTGTCGGTAAGGGAGGTGTCATTCTCTCGCATGTTTGCCGTTCATTTGTTTAAAAAGGCAGAATTGCCGTAATTCAGCTGCAACATCGTAAGCTCCGAAGCGGTACGATAACATTCCGATAAAATGCCACCCCACTTTAAAAAGACTGAATTCCCATGAGCTGCCTTCGCCTCATCTTTGCCATAATCCTGCCGCCGCTGGGCGTGTTTCTCACCGTTGGTATCCGTTTTTCTTTCTGGCTGAATATTTTATTTACCCTGCTGGGCTATTTACCGGGTATTGTGCATGCGGTGTGGATTATCGCAAAACATGATGCAGAGCCGCGATAGAGGCTGAAATGAGCGCAGTCGGGAGTATTGTACTTTTCGGGGGATGTGCTCACAGGCAGCGCCTCAAACAGTAGCCGGATTCCCGTACCGGAATTTGGGCTGCATCCCGACGAACCCGTCGGCATTGCCTTCCGGCCCGGATACAGTTTTCAAAAAGGCATCATCCGTCCGGGCCCGTTTTGGGCATAGCAAAGCTGCCGGGGAGACACCTAAGCCGTGTCAGAAGAATGTTTGGGGTGGTGAAACAAGTATAAAAAAATCTTAATTCTTTGTCGGGAAGGAGGGTGCCAAGTACGTAAAAAAGGCCTCTGTATGCATAAAATGAGGACAAGGCAGGCACTCTGCAAGGCGAAGCCCGGTAAGTAAGTAAATTTCCTTACAGGTTTTTATGTAAGGAAATAATGTGCTATAATCGCTTTGCCCCCGAAAACGGCCGGGGCTATTATCTCATCTAATCTTACTACTTAACATATTTGGCGTATGAAAAACAAAACCTACAGACACGGGTTACCGCTTTGGGCTGTAATGATGCTGTTTGCCTTCGTGTTCTATGCGTGCGACGCACCGGTGCAGCCTTCGGCTGATACCTCCGATTCGCGCAGCAACAGCGACCGCGGGCAGCAGGATCAGATCCCAACTTATACTATCCCTTCCGGGGATGAGCGCGATGAACTCATACCGGGCCGCTACATTGTACTGCTCAACGAAAACGCAGGGGAAGTATCCCTTGCTGCAAATCAGATTTCCAATCAGATGAACGCACAGGTTGGCCGGGTGTTCGAAAGCGCCGTTAGGGGCTTCACCCTTGAGTTGCCCGAGCAGGCCTCCGACCGCGCCCGCGAAGCCCTGATGCGTAACCCCAATGTGCGCCATGTGGAGCAGGACCGCTACGTGTACGCCTTCGGCACACAAACCAACGCAACCTGGGGCCTCGACCGCGTAGATCAGCGCGACCTGCCGCTCGACGGCACTTACACCTGGGAGCAGACCGGTCAGGGTGTTACGGCTTACATCCTCGATACCGGTATCAACTACAACCATGTGGATTTCGGCGGACGCGCCGTCCCCGGCTTTGATGCCTTCAATGACGGCCGCAACGGCAACGACTGCGACGGACATGGCACACACGTAGCCGGCACCGTTGGCGGCACGCAGTGGGGCGTAGCCAAAGACGTAGCCCTCGTTTCCGTGCGCGTGCTCGACTGTAACGGCAGCGGAACCATGAGCGGTGTTATTGCCGGTGTGGACTGGGTAACGGCCAACGCAAGCGGCCCCTCTGTAGCTAACATGAGCCTCGGCGGCGGCGCAAGCCTCGCCCTCGATACCGCGGTGCAGAACTCCGTGAATGCCGGCATCACCTACGTGGTTGCAGCCGGAAACTCTAATGCCAATGCCTGCAACTTCAGCCCGGCCCGCGCAGCATCTGCCCTCACGGTAGGTGCTACGGTAAGCAATGATAGCCGCGCATCGTACTCAAACTATGGCAGCTGTGTTGATATTTTTGCCCCGGGTTCTGCCATTACTTCGGCATGGGTGGGCAGCAACACTGCGACCCGCACCATCAGCGGTACCTCTATGGCGGCTCCGCATGTTGCCGGTGCCGCAGCGTTGTACCTGCAGGCCAACAACAATGCAAGTCCGGCGCAGGTTTTTGCAGCCATCACTGATAACGCGACCCTGAACAAGGTCACCAACAGCCTCTCCGCAAACAACCACATGCTGTACACGCTCTTTGGTGAGTCAGGCGGCGGTGATGACGGTCCGGATCCGGAACCCGAACCCGAACCCGAGCCGGAACCAGAACCAGAACCAGAACCTGAGCCTGGCGATAATCCTCCGGCAATCCAAAGCTTTTCGACAGCGAATACCTCCGGTGGCCCGTGGACCCGCAGCACCGCAACCTGGACCGTAACCGATGCTGACGGCAACCTGTCTCAGGTCCGCGTTGAGCTCCTCAACGGCACCTCTGTAGTGGACACCCGCACGGTTTCCGTAAGCGGCAACAGTGCATCCGGCTCAACGGAAGTCCGTACCCGCGGCAGCGCAAACGGCGTACGCCTCACCGTAACTGATACGGCCGGCAACAGCACAAGCGCAACCCGCGGCCTCAACGAGCAGGATCCCGGCAATGGCGGCGATGAGCCCGAAGACCCTACCGAACCTGAAGACCCCGATGAACCCGGCGACCCCGGCGACGGCGATGATCCGGTTACAGACATCACCCTCACAGGTCAGGCCTCCAAAGCACAGGGCCGTTGGGTGTCATCCCTCAGCTGGAGCGGCGCAACTTCTTCGCAGGTTACCATCGAACGGGAAGGCTCAGTTCTCATCACAACGGCGAAGACCGGCAGTTATGTGGATCAGACCAACTTCCGCGGCGGCGGCACCCTCACCTACCGCGTTTGCGAAGCCGGCACAAGCAACTGCTCCAACACCATCACGTTGTCGTTCTGATGCAGCAGCTGATGCCGTATTGAGGCTCTGAAAAGCCGCTTCAAAACTAAAGGCGAATCCCGCACAAAAGGGATTCGCCTTTTTTTTGATTTCGGGTGATGTGCACCGCGCCCTTAATCCTTGCAGCGCCACAAGGGAGCTTCCTTTCAGGGGAGCCATTTGGGTAGAAAAATCTAATGACCCGTTCTAATATTAGAATCTTGATAGAATGTCCTTTTACCCGGAACTATTTAGATATGCCATGAAAAAAATGAAAAGAAAAATGCTGTAATCCGCTTGCCTGTTAGTAGCGTCTTGTTTATTATGCAATTGCAAAACTGTGAGCATTCGTAAATTGTATTCAATTTTGACAAATTGAAGGTACCTCCTGTTTCGTAATTAAACCCGGGAAAAGCCATCCTCACAGTAGCTATGCGGGATAATTCAGAATAAGGTCTGTTGAGATTCCCGGCAATATCCCATTTTCTGATGGCAGCCTCTATCTTAATTTGTTGTATGATATGCCTTCAGGCGGGTGTAAGATACAGAACCGCTCTCGGGACTGGAGGGTGGCTGAAACCGTAAGATTTCCGCATGCGTTTGTTATGCTGCTGCTGGAATTGTTCTGATTATGTTTGAAAATAATAGTTTCTCCCTGGTAAAGATCCGGGATTTAATCCTAACAGCTATTTATAGGAAACCGGGAATGCTGTTTTCCGGATTTCGGGTCGTCATTTTGCTGGCTGGAGTTTTGATTATGTTAATACCCGGGCTTTTGAGGGCTCAGGAAGGAACAATAGCAGATACAAACATCCGGCTATACACATTTCAGGGGAACTTTAGCCTGCAAACGCACGCATTTTCAACGACACGTACGGCAAGTTTTCGTGACCCCTTAGGCATGCTTGCAAGTATGAACCTAAATTATTCGTTGCTGGGCTTTCGATCCGGGATGAGTGTTCGGTATTCGACTGAAAACTCACAGTTCAGGCAAAGTATGAACAGGGTAAGTTTCCGGGCCGGCTGGAGGTGGATTGATGTTGCTGCGGGCGATGTAAACCCGACTTTCAACCGGTTCAGCCTCAGAGGGCTTAACGTAAGGGGAGGGGAGGTAGAACTCAGCCCGGGCAGTTTTTCGGCGCATTTTGTTCTTGGAAGGGCAAACAGGAAAGTTGATGCTTTCGGAGATACCGGTTCACGGATGCTTAGCTACGAAAGATGGCTGTATGGTACAAGACTGCGCTTTGGTTCTGAGAATAGGTCTAACTTCGGACTTGGTATTGTCTATGCGCTTGATCGGGATGATGAATTAATGCCGCCGGCACAATCAGGTGAAAGCTTTGTGTTCGGAGGAAGGGTTCCGGTTCCGGAAGAAAACCTGACCATCAGCCCTGATTTCCGACTCATGCTGTTCGATAATCGTTTTGAAATGCGTGCAGAGAATACCGTTTCTGTGTTTACACGTGATACACGTGCGGAGGCGATTGATCTTAGCGAAGCCGGGATTCCGGATTTTGTGACCGGGCTGTATCGTGTTCGTACCTCTACGCGGGCTAACTTTGCAACCCATGTAAATACGAGATTTAATCTAACACCCCTAACCCTGGCAGTTGGCTTTGAACGTGTTCAGCCCGGTTTCCGGTCATTAGGTTTACGGAATATTAAAGACGATGACCAAAGCATAAGCATTCAGCCGCAGCTAATGCTGCTTGGAGGCAGGCTCGGGATTTCCTCCAGCCTGCGATTCGGTCAGGATAATTTACTTAATCAAAGAGTATCAACCCTTTACCGAAATGATATGGCCGTGAATGTTCAGGCGCAGCTTTCACCGGAGCTGTCGCTATCGGGCGGTTACAATGTGCTGATAAACAGCGCCCGCAATACCGGGACTTCTGACGATGATGTGCTGCTTAACTATCCTGAGCAAACCATCATTTCTCACAATTTCAGTTTCCAGCCTTCTTATACATGGCTTGCTTCCTCATCTACGCATTCGTTTTCTTTGAGCGCAATGTATCAGATGCTGAATATCGATATCGACAATGTGGACCGTGACCTGGACAGTTCTTTTTTTTCGACCTCAGGCTCCTACAACCTCTCTGTATTTAGCGGACTTAGTCTTACAGGCGGTGTAAATTATGCCGGTGGAAGTTCGCCCGGCAGCGACTTTTCTGTTACCGGGTTTACCGTAGGTTTGGGGCATGCACTATTCGACCGAAAGGTGAATGTGAACCTGAATGGTGGTCTGTCTCAAAACACAACCGAATCTGCTTTTGGTGATCAAACCCTCCGGCAATCGCAGCGACAGCTTAACGGCAACGCATCTGCCATATACCGTCCCGCACAACAGAGTACCATCCGGCTCACGGCCCGTACGGTAAGCAATACACAGATTGAGGGCACCGGTATGGGTTTTCAGGAGTTTGAAGTGAGATTAATTATTGATCAGCGATTTTAAATGACCCGTATGATAACACCATTTTCACCGGAAAGATTGAAACAAACAGGGCTTATATGGCTTGCACTTGCAACGCTGCTGAGCCTGCTGTTTTTCGGTACGGCACAGGCACGGCAGGATATCGCACAGTTCACGGTAACTGGTCTTCCGCCTGTGCTGGGCTCGGCTACTTATGAAGAGTTACGCAGTAACTATGATGCTGGAATGTATCAGTTCATGTTTAACTACAGCGGCAACAGTACGCGTACTTTTCGTTTTCAGGTTCTTTTTTTAAAGGACGGGGAAATACTTTGGAACGACACAAGCAACCCGGTAGATTTTGAACCCGGCTTTTTTATGTTTGAAAACTTTTTTGAGGAAGTCAGCTTTCCGGGTTCAGTTTCGGATGTCTTTGAAAATCTGCCGGCTTCTTTCATTAGTCAGATCATCCAGACAGGTGTGCTTCCTGAGGGCAGCTATTCATTCCGGGTAACGCCGCAACCGGTTAACATGACTCCGCCTGTTAGTGTAATTCCCTCTGTTTCAAACTTTGTTGTACGCCTTCCTCAGCCGCCTGCATTGCTGATGCCCCGTGATGAAGCGATAGTTTCACTCGCTGTGCCGGTATTTACATGGACCCCGGTTGTTGCAATCGGAAACCTTTCGGTGGAATATGTTTTCCGCATCGTAGAACTGCTTGATGGCCAAAACCCCGGGGATGCGATGGTGAGTAACCCCATTTATCATGAACAGATACTCTCGCAAACATCATTACCTTACACCCCTAATCTGCCGCCTTTAGAGCAGGGCCGGCAGTATGCATGGCAGGTAACTGCCCGCGATGCTGCCGGCGTAGTGCCTTTTGCGGGCGAGGGAAACAGCCCCGTGTTCACGTTTAGTTTTGGCGAGCAAGCGCCCCCGCCTCCGCCGCCGGGTTCAGGCACACCCCTGGTGCTGATCCCGGGATTTATGGAACTGCTCGATTGGGAAATATGGCTGTTACCTCAGCCGGGCAATACCTTTGTTTTGAATGGCTTCACGCAACTAAGGGTCACGCTGCCCAATGGCTCGTCTCGAAACTTTCGGGTATCTATGAACAGATTAATGCTGCGCGATCGTCATAACCCTGAATTGCTGAGCGGCAGCATCCGCTTTGAAGAAAGCACAGATCCCCTGGTACAAATGTACCGGGAGGCCGGTCTGCTTCCTCTGTGGGCTACGTTTGAATTGCCCTCATGGACCCCGCAGGACGGTTTAAAGGTAAGTACATTTATAGAACTGCACGACATTCAGCGCATCCGTGCCGGTCGGTTAAACCTGACTCAAAACGGACTTTCTGGCACAGTAAACGTTAACCGTGCGGGTTTTTTCACCTATTCAGATGGTTTTTTGGATGCGCGGCTGAATTCGCTTCAGGCCGAGTTTCCTTCAAATCAGCTAACCGCCGCAGGTACGTTTTCACTGTTTGGAAGCACAACGCCATGTCAGATTACCGGTTTGAGCGGCACAGGGTCTGAGCTTAGCGGTTCTGTTAATTGCTCTGCCGGGCAGCAGTTTCCGCTGGTTGAGGGAAGTGCTGCCGGGCAGCTTGCTGTCAATCGTACCCTTGGCAATATGTCGCTGGATTTAAGTGACAATAGCTTTGGATATGATTTAATTATCAGGAGCCGTGTCGAACTGCTAACGGCAGAGGGTAGCTACTGCGGTACCGCCATCGATATGAACCTCAACCCGACGGGCCTGACTCGGGGCAATACCAGACCATTTGCCTGCCCCGACATCCGGCCTGAGCTTAATCTGGGCCTGATGCGGCTTTCCATGCAGCAGCTTACAGTTGAAAACCTGACCCTTGACAGCGCAGCCGGCAGCTGGGATTTTGAGTTGGGTATTAACGGAAGTTTCCGGATTCCGGAAATGGGTAACTGGACTTCCGCGCAGCAGTCGGGCATTAGCCTCTCTCCTGAAGGCCTGGATTTGCCCGGAATTAACTTTGCTACGCAGCTCATACCGCTACCAGTTTACAATAGCGATCCTTTCAGGGTGCAGGTTCAACAGTTGGACACGGAGTCGCTTCTTTGGCCATTATTTGCACCGCAATTGGCTGCACCAGGGCCCTGGGAGCTGAGTTTTAACGGAATGGCCTCAACATTAAACTCACAGCAACTGCCTGCCTGCCTGCGTAATCTGTCATTTGAATTTCAAAACGGGCGAGTACACCAGGATCGCCTTATTGCTGATATTCCGGCTGCACAGCTGCAGAACTGCGAAGTTACAGAAGGACCGTACCTCAGTCTTGCGCTTGATGGTCTTAGCGGTCAGTTTGGCAGCAGATGGCTGGTTGATGGCAGTACAGAACCTTTGTCAGTATTAAATTTATCCGGTTCTTTTTTCCCGGGTGATGCGTTCAGTTGCGGATCTGATAACAGGGTAAGCTTTGAATTGGGAGAGCTTTTTTTTAACAGCGGCTTTTCCGGTAACATAGCCGGAATTTTACAAAACTGTACCCTCGGGTTTGGGGTGTTTTCAGCAGTTATAACCTCAGCAGAAGCTGTTTTTTCAGGGGGCGGGTCAGTACCGCAGCAGGCCGGAATAACCGGTACCGCCGATCTGCTGCTTCCTGACGGTATCCGGATTCCGGGCAGTTTCACCTGGGATCTGATAAACGGAGAATTCAGCGCTCTTAATTTTGAAATCAACCGATCCCTCAATTTCGCTTATCCCGCTGAAGACCCACTGCTAACATTCCGGTTGAATAATGTCATACTTAGTGAAAACGGGCTCGGGGTAAACGGCCGGCAGCTTATTCTGATGAACGGGCAGAGCCGCGGGGTAACGTTTGATAATGCAGTTTTTTCAAAAATATCCGGTCACATGATGAGCGGCCGCGCGCTTTTTGATGAGCCTTTCGCATTACTTGCTGAAGTCGGAACGGAAAACGACGGCTTTCAGATAGCTGCGGTTCCCGCCAATGCGGAAATTACTCTCGACAGTGCCCTGTTGCTCAACACCAATGACAGCCTGGAGCTAACGCCAGGCGGCTTACAGGTAAGCGGTGAATCAACCGCAAAACTAATGCTTAACAGCAAAACTGTATTTGAAGGGATGCAGGTGCAGTATCACCCGGCTTTTATGGTTTTTCCTGTTCACGGGCAGGGCTTTCAGATTAGTGCTTACGCAGAAGTATTTCATGAAGGGGGATGGATTGGTGTTCTGGACAATCAGGGGGTGTACCTTACAGATTTTGATTTGGATTTTGTTCTGCCCGAGCGGTTAATGCTTCCGGGCACCGATACAGCCTGGCTTCAGCTCAGAGAGGGTGAAAACTGGCTTGTAGATGCCGTGCAGGATGCAAACGGAAATTTTGCTGTCAGCGCTTTGCCGGGCGTTCAGCCACGTTTGGTTGTGCCGTTTCTGAACCCATCAGACCCGCCCGTTTTTTCTGACATAACTTTTGACGGGCTTGTGATAAGTGGAAATCAGGTGGTACCTGCGGTGCTGGGTGGAAGGGTTATCGCGCAGCTTTCCGGTGAAAGCTGGCCCGGTACAGCATCTTTACCCCTCAGTCTTCAGCAAATAAGTGCCGGTATGGATGCAAACGGTGAGAGTAATGAACCTGCGCTGCACCTGAGCGGAAACCTCAACCTTTTTGATGTAACCTTTGATTCGGCATTGCCCCTTACCTTTATTGTACAGAATGATGGCATTCTCCGCGGAAACTTTGAAAATGATCCGGCCGAAGCCTTACTGTATTTTCAGGGGGAGCAAATGCGGCTGCGAACCCGGAAAATCAGCGGCTCTTTCATACAGGGCCGACAAGGAGTGCCTGCTCTTTTTAGCTTCGCTTTTGATGCAGCCCTTGACGTAAATACCGGCAACAGCTGGCAGGAAACAGCACAGGCCTTTTTTACCCATAGCAGCAGCGGCACAACACAGCTCGTTGATTTTGAACCGGTTTCTTCCGCACAGCCGCCTTCGGTTTTGCTGGCATCCGGCCTCAGCCTGTTGCTGCAGCGGGCTGAGGTACTCACGGGCTTTGGGTTTGCCGCAGAAACAGGCTTCACGGGCGAACTCGAACTGCTTGCCCGGCTAAAGCTAACCATAGGTGAGTCTTTTGCAGTTTTTCCGGTTTCCGGTGTTGCGTGGAGCGGCAACGGAATCACCGTGCCGCAACAGCAGGTCAGCCGGGAAAGCTTCCCCGGTTTAACTCTCCCAACGGTTCAATATGCCGGTTATCCGCTAAGCCTGCTTGCGGTGCGCCTGCTGCAAGCACTCAACTTCAGCCTTCCGGCCACAGATGAAACCCTTTTGCCAGAAAATGCTTTCCGATTTGATTTGCAGGCACAGCTGCCGGCATGGCTGCAGCAAACGGAGCTGAACCCGCCCGATGGGTTGCTTTTTCCTGATGTAGCGTACCAGAGCGGATTACTTTCAGGCGAGATGGAGCCGTTCGAGCCGCTGGATGGTGCTGAAATTTTTGCTTCACAAACTATTGACGACATAATTCTTCTGGCTGAACGCCTTGAGGGAACTTTAGCGGGCGAGGGCGGGCAGGCTTCGCTCACCCTGAGCGTATCCGGTGAAACTGCTTCTATCGGCAGTTTCGTACCCCAACAGGGGGAAAATTGTAGTGCCGGCTCTGCATTCACCCTAACAATCAGCCCCGATGCAGACGGGCTGAGCGGTGTAATTGATGATGTGAAACCCTGCGGGCGTTTTGTGCTGGGCCCGCTTTCACTATCCGCTGAAAGTGTACAGCTTGGCTTAGGGGAAGTACAGGAACGCTGGCTGGCTGAGTTGCAGGGCGAATTCAGTCTTCACCTGCCCGGCGCCGACGGCACCGAACGAATTTCAAGTGGTAACATTTCATTCGACCTCACTACCAGGCGGTTAAGCAGCGGATCGGTCATCGTAACGGAATCTTTTGAAGTTGCAATGCCATGGAATGAACCCGAACCGTTTTTCTCCCTGCAAGGCAATGAAGCCGTCTTGGATCAGAACGGATTCGTTATCAGCGGTACAGGGAATATGCGAAGCGGCAGCGCAGTTTCAGCCGTACAGTACAACAACCTTAACCTTCGGTTGGATGAGCCAGGAATTTTGAGCGGAAGTGCTGTAATTGCTCCCGATTTCCAATTGATGGTATTGCTGAGCCCGACAGGCTTTTTGCTTTTATCAGATGAAGAAGTGTTTGAGGCTGACCGTATGCTAAGTATCCAACCGCAGCAGCCGGTAAGCCTGAATGCTGCCGGATTTGTGTTCTCAGATAACGGCACCGGATTCTTAAGGTTCAGCGAGGAAGAATACGACGCTCTGCAGCTGGTTTTTGAGGAAGATTTTACCCTCAATACAGAAGGAATAGCGATAACACGAGGCGCGGTAGATGTATTTACGGCAGAGCAATTGCCGGAAGCTGATGTCCCGTTGGCTGTATTATCTGCCAATGGTTTTTTTATTCAGGACGGCTCTGTGGTGGAACTTCCTGACCGGCTAATACTGTCTGACGAGCTGATCGCTTTCGTGAATACCCGTAACGCTGCCAATCAGCTTGTTGTAAGCATAACTGATGAAGAAGGTGGCTTTCGCATAAGCAGCGTGGGAATGCAGCCCATTGGTTTCCCTGCTTTAACCCCTCAGGGAGCGCCGCTCATTGAATTGCCAGCCCAGTTTAGCCTTACCACTGACGCGCTTTTTAATGTAACAGGGGGCACGATCACCCTTTCGGAAGAGCTGCCGCTGCAAACAACCAATGCCTTACTGCCTGCAACCCTTACCGGTTTGCGGTTTTCATCCTCGGAAGTTACCCGCTTAAAAGCTGTTGTTCAGCCGGAGCTACCCGACTTGTTTTTGGCCGGCGCAGCCGAACAGCAGCTGTTTGAAAGCGAGTTCCGGTTAGTACCCTCCGGGCTTGCCACGCAAACGGTCACCATTGGCAGTGCGTCCGCTCAACCCGGAGAGGCTGAAGCAGTATTAACTTCTGTTCTTTACGAAGGCGGGGAAGGTGACGCCGCTGAGTCGGGGCAGTTTCGCGCGGATATCACAGGTGTGATATTGCGCGCCGGAACCGATGCTGAGCCTGCACTTGAAGTGAGCGGCAGGTTTAGTGTTTCCCGTATTAATGAAGGGCTCCCTTCATTTGAATTTACTGCTGCCCGGCTGGCCGGTGTATCGCAGCAGGAATGGAGTTGGGATGTAAAGCCTGCGGCCGAATCCCTGTTTGTAGGCCAAACAGAGATAATTCCTGACGGCAACGTGCCCGTAAGCCTTGAGGCCAGTGCACAGGTCTTTAAACTTCAGCTTAACGGCCTTGCCCGGTTCACCAACCTCCCCGGCGAAACCCTTACACTTGCTTTTGGTGGTATTCAGTTCGGCGTGACACAGCTAAACACTTCACCTGTATATACATTTCAAACCGTCACAACAACCGGCGCACAGGATCCGCAGCAGCTCATTTTATTCGATGGCGCTGCCGGTTTAACCCTGAGTACCTACACATTCGGAATTGATGATGAAGGCCTGAATCTTACCACTTCGGGGAACCTGGATTTTTACGGGGAGTTGCTTCCGTTTTCCTCCCTCCACCTAAACGGAGCAGGTGGCTTTGAAATGGCAGAGCCAGCCGTCGATGATGATGGGAAATGGCTGCTAAGTGAGCATCTTGTGCTGCACGGGGCCGGTTTGGAAATCATGACTGATGAGGGTGCTCAGCAGGGAACCCTCGCACTTCGTGCACAGATTGCATACCGCCTCCCCGAGCCTTTTACCTACACGGAAGAGCCGGCCGGATTTTTTGACTACCTGATGTATCGCGGTGATGATAACGAAATAACAACACGTAAAGAAATAGGCGGTTTACCGGCAGGTACATTTCCGGTTCAGGCCTCTGTTCAGATGGGAACCTTCGGGCTGCTGGAGCTTACGCGGCTGATGCCCTTGCTGAACCCGTTTAATTTGGCCGAAACAGCCCTTCATGTAAATGTAGCGGTCAAAACCAGCCCGGAGCAGGGAAATGATGAAACCCAACCTGTAATTATGCTCGGTAATACCGAACAGCCGGGTATTTTGGTGAGCCGCACGAACGCGGGTGGTCTGGGGTCGCAGGTATCATTCGCAGTAACCTCGAACGAACCTTTTGAAACAGGATCAGGGCTTTTCCGGCTTTCGATTCCCGCCGGTGCTGTTTCTATGGAAAGTAGTCAGGGCACCTTTTTGCTGAAAATGGGTGGTACAGCCGGATTTAACCTGACTGAAGTTTCATCTTCATTTCCTTATACGGGCTTAACTGTAGATCTTGGCGGAAATGTGAGCGGAGGAAGCCTGGAGGGTGCTCTGGATATCAGCATTGCGGGGATAATGCAGCTTGAAGCGGGAGGTTTTTACAGGTATAACAACCCTGATGGTGCCGAGCTTACCATAACCGATACAAGATCGCGCACTCCGGATGCGCTTCAGGCGCTGATTGGGCAGTCCGAGACCGCTTCCGTTCAGACCACCACCATCTCTAATGTTGTAGAGGTATTGTGCTTCGGCAGCTGTCCGGCTGAGCTTACAGATGTGCCGCTTAGCACTGCCGGAAACCCGGGTTCGGCTTTGAACTTCAGCATTTCAGCTGAGTCAAACAATAATCGCGGGATGAGCGGACAGGTTGAGCGGTTTTTTATGTACCGCACCTCAGATGGCAGCAGTTCTATGTATGTTGAACAGGTGCAGCTGGTTTTTGATGATTTGTTTGTAGCCAATCTCGATATGAAGTACCAGCTCCGTAATGGCGAGGTAAGCTTGCAGGCAGGAGGTGTGGGCGCATTTTCAAACGGGTTATCTGATCTGGAAACCCTGTTTGTCGGAAATTATTCTTCCGTTGTAGCCGCTAATTTCAGGCGAAGAGGCGGGGAAAACAGTTTCGGATTGTTTTTTGGAATCAGCCTGGGGGCTGGTGTTACAATAGTGCCCAATATGATCGCCATATCACAGGTAGGGGGCGGCTTTTTTTACAGACCCGAACAGCAGGAGATTGATTTAGTCCGGACCTCTCTGGCAGCATTTGGCCATGATCTTGTAAATCCGGCCGGTTTTCAGCAGGCAGCAGGCAGTTCTTTTTCCGGAATGCTGTACGGGAACATTGGTATAGGTCCCAGTGTGGGTGCCAACAGTAAGGTTGAAGGTCAGGCATTTGTGAGCATAGCGAGTCACCATTTTTATATTGATGCCCGCGCAACGCTTATGGGGCAGCGGGATGGTGACTCAAGGCAGGTGGCGGGTATGCGGGCTACAGGCGAGTTCGCTGCTTCCGTTCTCCGGGGCGGGCTGGGAGAAAATGCAATATTAATCAGTATTGAAGCTGATTTCTTCATGCCCTATATCCTTACTGCCGGAGGCAGTCTGGAGTTTTTCTACCTCAGCCGGAGTAATCAGAACCCTCTCGTTGGTTTTGTAGGAGCAGGGCATATTTCTGTACTTGGAGGGCTGCAGGAAGGGGAAATTGAAATTCTTGGAGGCAACGACGGATTTTTGTTCAGCGGGGGGCTGTCCAACACAATCGGCATTCCTCTTTTCAATGTTACCGGAACAGTCGGGTTTTCTTTCTGGGCGATTAATGCTGATTTTGCCACTATGCCCCTGGGAGGATATCTGAGCTTTGAGGCACAGATAAACCTTCTCATTGCAACTGTTAGTGCCAATGTTACGGCTGCACTGGTCCAGCGAAGCTCGGGCGGGTTCGCATTTACCGGAGCAGTCAGGGGCTGTTCAACAGTTAACCTGATTGTTACTACCGAACAGATCTGTGCAGATGCCTGGTTTCAGTTAGCAAACCCGGGCGGAGTAAGTAGTGGCGTGGGCAATAACCGTGGTAATGCGCTTATTTCAATGGCAAAGGAACAGCAGGATACTTTCAGAAGCAGGCTTGGAGGGCTGCGGCAGCAGGTGGAATGGGTTGCGCAGTCAATGAAGCAGGCCGAAGATCTCGCGCGTATTGCCCGTGACCGGGCGCGTTTGGAAAGAACAACTCCGGCCGGAGAGGAAGTCGTAAGGGCGGGTGTTAATTTCTTTAGAAAGCCTTTTGCTGAACGTGAGGTTTGGGTTGCGTCCATGAAGCAGCTCGCGTTACAGCGCGGAAACACAGGAGCCCCTGCACCCGTATTGGCTAACTTTTTGAATAATTACGCCCTTGCTGAAAATCCGTTCGAACCCATGGCAACACAAGCGGCTGAGTCAGGATTTGATGCGCTCACTGCTTCTATTGAAGAAGCAGAAACCATTTTGGCCATGTTTGAGGATTTTGACCAAAACCTGCTTGCCGCAATTACGCTGTATGAGGAGTCCTCAGCATTATTTGATCAGATGGATGAAGCTTTTGCTTCCAACCCCGTAACCAGCGTCGTGAGGCCGGAGCCCACGGCTAACCCCTTGCAGTCAGTATCCTTTAGTCTTGATACCGGCCGGGCTGAGCAGCAGCAAAATCTTATGAGTACATACCTGGAAGAGCTTCGGCTTGCAGATTTGCAATACCGTGAAAGCATTGTTGCTGTTACCGCAAATCTTGACGCTGTAAAAAGTCTGATGTACGATGATGCACAAACATCGCTGATGAGCCTCACAGAGCCTTTCCGAAACACTATTGAAAGTTTTGAGCGCTATTATAGCACAGAAGCAGAACGCCTGTGGTCAGAAGCGCTTTGGGCAAGGGAGCTCTCCGATAGTTTTGAAGCTTCTATTCCTTATTTGAATACCAAAGTAGCTAATTACAGAACGGATAGTCAAATTAATCAGCCATATGCCCGGCAAAATGTTGACAATGAAGCCACCCGCCACGCACAGCGGATACATTTCATTGAGTTGCTTGCTTCAGGTGCGGCCCAGCCTTCCTCATGGCAGACCGGCGCGCAAAGCGACAGACCACAGGCTGCTTTTAATGCGCTTCGTCACAGATCGAACATTCAGGTCGGGCTTAGGGCCGAATCGCTGCGTGAGGTTTATGGTCAGTTTTACTTTGATATGTACAAAAACAGCCTGCCGGTAGTTGAAGCCCTGGCACTTAATGACATGAAAGAGGTACAAGATCTCAGGGATGAGCATCGCGAAACAGTATTTGAGCCCGTTCGTGCCCTTACCGGTCAGATAGACAGTTTTTATAATATTCAGGCCAATCTTACAGCTTTATTGTGGAATCTGAACAACAGTTATGTGGACTGGCGCCTGAATATGACTGATGCAGAAGAGCTTCTTGGCGATGCCCCTGATATTTCCCTTTACGAGCAGGCATTGCAGCAGCTCTCTCAGCAGCTGCAGCCTCCTCAAATCACGGCTGTTATTGCCGAACAGACTGTGACAACAAACCAAAGCATGACGCCCGCTGAGATTTTCTTTACAGCAACGCATCCCGTGGAAATCATTGAAACAGCTATACAGTACCGCATCGGGCTGCCGCTTCAGGATGGCGAGCCTATAGAACCCGATAACTCATTCATGACGCTGGGCAGCGCTACCGGCAGCAATATTGTGTTAACGGCCTCTTTAGTTCCGGGCGCAGAAGTTATAAACCCGCTTAGCAATCCACATATTTCATTAGGTTTTCGGGTTAGAGGGGCAGCGGGTATTCCGGCAGTGAGGCGCGGTAGTTTTCGGGTTCTCAATGAGTTTAATGCTGCAACTATCGGAACTCCGGGCGGCTCACAAACCGAATCGGGCGAAGTGTTGCCAATTTCAGCAGCCCCTCCTCAGGCTCCTCTTATTGAGATGGGGGATGGATTTATCATCCATGTCAACGAGGAACAAACCGAATACTGGGTTATTGATCGTGGGCAGATCAATATCAGGCTTACTTCACATGATGCCGTTTCCGGGATTGGGCGTTTTCAGTACGCACTTGGAACAAGCCCCGGCGATACAACCGTTGTTGGCTGGACCGACCTTCAGGGAGAGCGGCTGAGCCTGCCTGACATACCCGCGGAGCAAATCAGGGCACCCTTTAGTTTTCAGGCCATGCAGCAGGGCACCCGCTATTATGTGTCGGCGAGGGTAATCAATAACGACAACTGGAGGAGTGAGGCAACAGCCTCCCCCTACCCGATTATTTATGAATCAGACCCGCCAGGTGAGCCTGTGCTTACTTTTATCCCTCAGCCAGCCGTGCCATTTTGGAATAAGGCCAGTTCACAGGTTCAGATTTCCCAATTAAGGTCCGTTGATTCAATTCCTGAGTCGTTCTTCATGCCGTACGTTCCTAATGACGCATTGTGGGCGCAAATGAGTATTCCAACTGAGCCGGCAAAGCTTGCTTTCCAAAACGTTCAGGTCAGTCCGCCGAGTTCAGGTGTGCGTCATTTTGAATATGTTCTTAGCCGAAATGAAGAAGTGCCGTTTGAACAGTTTCAAAACGGCGCGGCAAGAATTCATGAAGCAGATCAGCCCTTAACTATCACATCAAACCTTGAAGATCCTGTTTTCAGAAACCACAAGTATCCGATGTATGTGCACATCAGAGCGATCAGCAATTTTGGTTATCCGGGACCAATAAATACCAGTGGCCCTTATGCCGTAGAGGATCCAACTGTCCCCTGGTTTGGCCACCTTTTTGTGGCACATCGGGTAAACCGGCCGAGGGATATTGATATTTATATTTGGGTACCACCCTCTGACCCCGAGTCTGATGTACTTGGCTATGAATACTCAATTATTCAGCGCCCTCACGGCAGTAATTTCCACGATATTTCGGTTCCTACCATCGTCACAAGAGATTTCCCGGCTGGTGATGCCGTTGATATCCCCTGGGATCATCAGATGTCGGTGGATAGGTTCTTTAATCCGGACAGTCCGCCACCGCCGCTTACGCCTGCTTTTCATATTAATACCGGGAGCATAGACAGGTTACCGGGTCATGATGTGTACCTTATTCTCCGCGCCATCAATACGCAGGGCTATACATCTATGAGAGATGTTTACGGCCCGCTTCCGTAATTGAATACTTCTATGTTTAAATCATCTTTCCTTTTAGCCGCCGCTTTACTGCTTACCGTAGTCCGGCAAGACGTTCAGGCACAGACACAGACTCAGCTGCAGCCCCGGCAATCAGAATCAGTTTTGTCTGCGCAGGCGGGTTCATCTGTACTCGTTATTGCACCACATCAGGACGGGCGGGTCTTTCTGTTCCACAACTATAATGTGCCGCTCGCGCACGGTTTCAAAGTGTATCGCAATACAGAAGGTACCGGCTGGGAGCTTCTCACGGAAGAACCCGTTTTCCCGGTACAAAACGGCGGTCAGCTTCGTATGCGGTTAAGAGAGGGCTGGCACTCCATATCTCGTGATACCGGTATTGACGACGCACAGGCTTTTTTCCTGATGATGCGGTCCGGTACAGCGGATGCGCTTGTTACCCTCCTGACATTGCCGGATCTGGCACAGGCAATGGGAACCCTGTATATAGATGAAAATGCTCCGTATGGCCGTCTTGCAGCTTACCGTATGGTGATGGTGAATGAATTTGGCCTTGCGACCGGTACGGTGCTCGAAAACGAGGCTATGCTGGAAGCCCGCCTGCCCCTGCCTGTTACCGGCCTTGAAGCTAAAAACGACGGCAGAACGGTTACCCTCAGTTGGGACTATCCCGCCCTGAATACCCCTGGCACGGAAGAAGTATTCCGCTTCAGGCCCCGTTTCCGCCGCACGAATGAAAGTCGTGAGCGTAATGTGCTGCCCGGCGTAATGCTCCGAACCGACAGCAGCACCCGGTTTCAGATTACATTTGATGTGCCTGCTACCAACACAGAGTACGAATTTTGGGTTGAGCCTCAGAATCTTGCAGGCCAAACCTCAGAAGAGCCCGGTCGGCTTACTTTTTTTGTGGCTGATAACGCTGCCCCGGCTGCTCTTTCCGGCGTAACGGCCAGCTTAATCAGCGAAGACACCATTGAAATAACATGGCCCGCGAGTACAAATGTTGATGCAGCAGGTTATCATGTGTACCGTGGTTTCGCCGGTGAAGAAGAAATGATTCGGCTTACTCCTGAACCCGAGAATTTATTCGCATTCAGCTTGATAGATCAGGTACCGATGCGGGGCCGGCAGTACCGCTACGCTGTGCGCGTACTGGGGCAAAACGGTATTGAGAGTAACAACAGCAATGTTGTGAATGTCGCAGTGCCCGATCTTCGCAGGCCAGACCCTGTATATGCTTTGGAAGCAGCTTTTGACGCTGAAAATAAAACGGTTACGCTGCAATGGCTGCATGAACCGGATGCAGAAAACTTCCGCGGCTACCGGGTGCTCCGCAGCCTGATATCCGGACATACAGCAAACGGGTATGCACAGCTCAGCAGCAGTTCCATGAGCGAACAGCAGCTCAGCGACCGCGGACCCTCCGGGCTTGGTTTCGAAGAAGGCCGCACATTTGTGTACGGCGTTGCAGTAGTCAGCAGTACCGGTCAGGTGAGTGATACCCTGTTCACCCGGCTTCAGATACCGGTGATCACCCCGCCTGAGCCGCCTTCAGCAATTCATGCAGAGCTAAGGGGCGAAACGCATGCCTACATCAGCTGGAGTAGCTCGCCTTCTCTTGATGTTACCCATTACAGGCTTGAAAAAATCACGCCTGATGATTCAGAACAAGCCGTAACGCTTGCCACGCTGCCTGCCAATAACCGCAGCTTTACTGCCCGTGGGCTGGAGCTTTCACGGCCTTACTTGTTTGCTGTAACGGCCATAGATTCAGCCGGAAACCAATCGGTCGTATTGCAAAGTACAATGGTTGTACCACAGCGTGTTACGCCTCCTGCCCCTGTGCACAACTTTCAGGTAAGGGCCCGGCAGGCCTCTGAAGCAGATCCGGCCCGCGTAAGTCTCGCATGGCAGACTCGCGAACCCCGGGAATCTATCTCATCGTTTCGGGTGTACAGGAGCAATCAGGCATCAGGAGTGTTCGAAGCTATTGCAGAGCTTAGCAGCGAAACTTCACGTTATGATGACCCGGATGGCCGCCCCGGCCAGTGGTATAAAGTCTATCCGATCGGCACCAACGGACAACCGGCAAGAGATGCCCGAGCGGTTCAGGCTGTGCTGCGTTGAAGCGGATTATTGAATGAAGCAGTGCCGGGATGTCACTGCGAATCCTGTTTGTTCGGGGTGATGAGCCCGCATGCTGCCCTCCCGGGTCGGAACGGGATTCCCCCGGCACGCAGCCCGAAACACGAAACCTGATGGGGCCCCGAACCCATCACCCTAAAACACCCCACAAAAAAAGGCGAACCCCAACAACCGGGATTCGCCTTTTCTTTTTTTTTGATTTCGGGGGATGTGCCCCGTGCCCTACTTCCGGATTTCGAGGGTGTGGCTGCTGCCGGTGAGGGTGAAGCGGTCGAGGCTTACGGTGCGGGTGCCGGCATCGTAGCTGAAGCGCAGGGGCTGCCCGTCGAGGGTAACGGCAGCCGGGGCCGCGCTGAAGTTGCGCAGCAGCAGGCTGAGATCGCTGAAGCCTTCCAAATCGCCCGCGTTCGGTCCGCGTTCGGTCTCAAAGCGTAGCTGCACCTGACCGTTTTCCTGCGTGCGGCTGACGTGCAGCTTCTCGTACATGCCCCGGTTGTGGGCATCGCGCGTGAGGCCGTCGTCATGGTAAATCAGGGTGCGGCCGGCTTCGGCGGCTTCGCAGTGGAAGTAGTGCAGGCTCAGGTGCGCTACGCTGTAGGTGTTCATGTTTTGGGCGAGGTCGGCCATGGCAATCACAGAGCCGCCGCGGGCAAAGACCGGGATGCGGTCTTCTGCGGTGGCAATTTGATGGATGCGTCCACCTTCGGCTTTCTCGCCGGTGTGCAGCTCGTACCAGTTGGCGGTCGCGGGCGCGTGAAGGGTCACGAATTCGGCGCCCTGTCGCAGCACCGGGGCGACGAGCAGATCCGGACCAAACAGGTAGCTGTTGGCGATCTGGTAGAATTTGAAGTTGTCAGGCTCCTCAAAAGACAGCGGACGCATAAGCGGCATGCCGGTTGTGCTGTTTTCGAAGGCCATGGTGTAAATATAGGGCATCAGCCGGTAGCGGAGTTCGATGGCGGTGCGGCTGAGGTTTACGGTGTGCTCATCCCAGAAAACCGGCTCGGAGGGCACGTCGTCCTGCGCGTGCGGGCGATAGATGGGCTGGAACACGCCGTACTGCATCCAGCGGACGTACAGTTCCGGGTCCTTATTCGGCCAGGCAAAGCCGCCCAGATCGGAGTGGATGTAGGCCAGACCCTGCATCCCCATTTGCAGTGCGATTTCCGGCTGCGGCTTCAGGCCGCCCCAGTTCCGGCTCACATCTCCGGTCCAGGGGATCATCCCGAACCGCTGCGAGCCCGCGTAACCGGCCCGCATCAGGTTAAAGGGCCGCATGTCGGGGAAGTCGCGCAGGTGACCTTCGTGCACCATTTGGCCCCAGCGGTGTCCGTAAATGTTGTGCACTTCGCGTGCGCGCCCGATGTGGTGCATCACCCAGTCGGGGTGCACTTCCGGCTCACCCAGATCGCCCCACCAGCCGTGTATGCCGTAGGTGTTCATCAGGTGCCGGTAAATGCCCCAAAACCAGTCGGCGGCTTCGGGCTTGGTGATGTTCACCAGGCTCGTATTTCCGAAGAAAAAATCCCAGGTCGCCGGGTTTCCGAGGGAGTCGCTAACGACCACGTTTTCGCGCACGGCTTCCTCCCAGCGGCCGGAGGTGGTAAGAATGAAGGGCTCGGTGATGAGCACGGTGCGCACATCCATTTCTTCCAGCTCCTGCACCATTGCGGCGGGATCGGGCCAGTTTTCGCGGTCCCAGTCGAGGGTACCCATGTGGCCGAGCATGTCTGCGCCGAACCAGTACAGATCGATAATGACGGCATCAACCGGAACTTCGAGCTCGCGGAATTTGCGGATGGTATCGAGCACTTCCTGCTGATTGCGGTAGCCGAAGCGGCTCGAGAAGTTGCCCAGGGCCCAGCGCGGCGGCAGCGGCTGCAGACCGGTGAGGCGGGTGTAATTTTGGATGATGTCCGCCCAGGTTTCCCCGGCTACCACGTGATAGGTTTTGCGGCCGGAGAAGGCCTCAAAGCCGATGGTGTGGTCGTTCCGGCTGTCGAGGTCGAGCCAGCCGGTGGTGGGGTTGTCGAAGTGGAGGAGGTAGCGCTCGGACGACATCACTACGGGCAGGGTGAAGTTGATGAGGTCAGACCGCGTTTCGTAGCCGTAGTGGGCGCGGTTGTAGAGCTCGAGGCGGTGACCCCGGCGGTTCATGCCGAGGGCGCGGGAGCCGCCGCCCATGAGTGTTTCGTGCTCGCTGATGAGGAAATCGACCCGGAAGCCCTCTTCGTTTTCATCCGGCTGAAAGCCGCCCTGCTCACGCAGCAGGTGCCGGCCGCGGTAGTAGAATGCGAAACGGCCGGTATCTTCGCGAAAGGTGACGGTGAGTCCGGCAGTAATGAACTGCTGCACGCCGCCCTCAGAAAGCTGCCGTACGGCAACGGGCAGGGGCTGCATCACAACGGCCTCGGAAGGCCGGTAGTCAGCGGCAGAGCGGCCTTCGGGGAAGAAGCTCACTTCCGCGATGGCGTCGCTGTAAAAGGTGAGCACATGCGTGCCCTGATCGCTGCTGAGGGTAAAACTCGTACCCGTTTGCTGTGCGGAAACCAGCGCAGGCTGAAACCCGCTGCCCGGCCACAGCAGCAGCAGGCTAAATAACAGAATGGAAATTTTCATGCACGTATTGGCTTGGGCCGGGCTGCTGTCGCACAGTCCGGCGTGGTGACAAATTGGTGGTTTTGAAATCAAACAGCTGAAAACGGAGGTATATCCGGATCGCTTCACAAACGATGTAAGCGGTTACATTAATATAAGCCGACTTGGAAAGGTATCAAAGCCGGTCAGCCTTCAAAGCTCGGTGCCGGGTTTGCTGACCTTTGGCGCTGCTATGCTTTAGCGGGTGCGGGCTTCGAGCTGTGTGAAGTAGCGGCTCACGTGCAGGCCGTCCATCAGCCCGTGATGGGCTTCTACGGAGGCGGGCATCATGAGGCGGCCGCGGGCATCGGGCGCGAATTTGCCGAAAGCGATACGGGGGATGCTGCCCACGCCGTCGGATTCGTTGCGCGGGTGCCGCAGGCCGGTAAACTGAAACCAGGGGATGATGGTGTGGAACAGCAGGTCAAGCTCGAGATCGCGGTCGGTGCTTGTTCCCGGCGTAACCGAGCGCGCCGCGCTGCTGCCTTTGGGGTAGCGGGCAGCAAAGCCTGCGAGGTCTTCACCCGGCTGAAAGGTGTAGTACACGAACCGCAGGTTTTCCTCCGCATCGAGATCGGTGCAGCCGCAGTGCAGGAAATCGTACAGGCGCACTTCATCACCGGCAAGCCGCAGCCGGAATTCGGGGATGGCGTTGGCCGTCTGCACCGAATGGTAGAGCAGGGCCGTGCTGAAAGGGATGCCGGAAGCCCTGCAGCTGTGGTAAAGCCCGGTGACCTCAATCTGACCGGTAAGGTTGAATTCCGGCTGTGCGTAGTTGCGGTACAGCTCAAAAACCGGCCGGCGTTTCCAGCTGTCTGTCTCGATGATGGTGTACATGCTTGCCTTGCTGTGCAGTGCAGGGTTGAATTTGAAGGAAGATGATCTTCCCTAAAGGTAAGAAAGCCGGTGCAATTAAACCCGCAGCATGCTCAGACTCATAATCACAACTGTTACTGAAGAAGGGTTTTGGTGCCGCTCGTGCGACTGACTAAAGCTGAATTCCTGAAACCTTAATTTAATAAGTATAAATACTTATGTATATAACTTAATATCGGTGAGAAGCGCGGCAGGGGGTCTGTTTCACCGGAATATAGTTGAAAAGTACGTAGTTAACCTTGATAAAGTCATGTTAGGCAATAACTCTGAAATGGAGTTAGGTAGGGGAATAAACAGTTTTAGTCGGGCAATTTTGTATTTATAAATTAATTATTAACAATACTATACGCGACAAAAAATAAATATAACCTTAATGTTAGATTCTCTATTGAAACAAATATTAAAAAAACATAATATAAAAGCGAGCAAGGGAAACTACTTAACCCACCTAACCCTTTCCCTTCGCTAATAATGGACTTACACAATATGCCCCGGTTTCTGAACCCGGCGAATACCGCAGAAGCAAGGGTTAACACTTAATAAAAGGACACGGTCATGGGACAACAATAATTATTACTCGTAATTTTGGTCACGATTATTGTAGGTATTGCAACGGTTGTTGCGATTAACATTTTCGGAACCAGTGCAACACAGGCAAATGAAGACGCGGTGCGTCAGGATATGATCACTATCGCTGCTCAAGCGCAGGCTTGGTATGCAAGGCCTGAAATGCTTGGCGGTGGTGGTCGTAAATATGATGATTTTGATTTTTCAAAAATTGGTTTCGCATGTGATTTTGAAACTACTGGTGAAGGTGATAATGCAACTACAAATTTTGATGAATGTGAAAACGAAAATGGTTTGTACACATTTGCAGAAGATGGTCAAACAATTACGTTCACTGGAACACCAAGCACAGGGGGCCTAAACTTTGTTTTAGCGGTTTCAGGTTCCCAAACAAATTTTAGCTTTGGAGATCGTGAATAATAAAACAATCAAGCTAAATTAATGATTATATACCCACAAAAGGCCGGCCTCCTGGCCGGCCTTTTCGTTTCACGCATCACCGCTTCACCGCAACACCGCAGTACCCTAACATCTTCCCCTAATAGGACTGATTTCCCCGCCGCCGCTCCCCTCTTCTCACCTCCATGCCACGGGCGGCATTAGCAGCAGCACAAGCGCAAGCAAAGGCACCGCACAATGTCACAATTCAAATTCATAGGACTGGCCCCAAACGGCCGCACGGTTCAGGCCGAGTTCGATGTCCCCTCTAAGCAGGAGGCAAAGAAGAAGGCCGAGCTGATTGTGCGTAAACGCGGTATCAAACTCGAAAAGCTGCTCGAGAAGAAAACCTGGCTCTACAAGGGCCGCCGCGCCGGCGCCACCTGGGTAGAAGGCGAGCAGGATGCCTACGCCAAAGAAGACGTAGAGGCCGCACTCAAGCGACTGAGCTTTACCGATATCAAGGTGAAGTCCAAACTTGTTTTATACAAGCCCGGCGTTCCGGCTGAAGAGGTCGTTACCTTCATCCGGCTGTCTGCCGATCTGCTCAAGCAGAAGCTGCCCTTCGACGAAATCCTCACCCTGCTGATCGAAGATACCGCAAACCCGCGCATGCGCGAGGTTATCCGGCAGATCCAAAAAGACCTGCAGGACGGCCGCGAGGGCAGAGAGGTTTACCACAAACATGCCGATGTGTTCGGCACTTTTGCTGCCTACATGCTGGGCGTAGCAACCACCTCCGGTAACATTGCCGAAATTTTCGAAAGCACGGCCAAGTTCATGGAGCGCGACGCCACTTTCAAAAAAAACCTGCGCCGCTCCCTGCTCATGCCGGCCATCACCGTTCTCGCGGTTGTGGGTGTTGTGCTGTTCTACGTCGGCTACATCTTTCCCGCTACTGCCGAGATGTTCCTGAAGTTCGACATCGACCTGCCGCCCATGACGGCTGCAACCCTCGATTTCAGCTACTGGATTACCGCCAACTGGCTGTGGATTGTGCTCGCCATTGTAATCCCGATTGCAGGCTTCATCTTTGCGCTTCGGACCCCGCAGGGCAAGCTCAAATTTGATCAGTACATCATTAAGCTGCCGCTTTTTGGCGACCTCATCCACAAAACGAGCATTGAGATTTTCGCCCGTGTATTCTACACCCTGTACAGCGGTTCCGGTCAGAACATTGAGGTCATCCGCATTGCTTCTGAAGCCTGCCGCAACACCTACATGGAGAAGCAGATCAAAGAAGTCGCTATCCGGATGATGCTCGACGACGGCCGCGGCCTCATCGAATCGCTCGAGGCCACCGGCGTATTCACGCATACCGCGCTGAGCCGCTTCAAGCTCGGGGTGGAATCGGGCTCCCTGAAAGACAACGCCCTGCAGCTCGCCAACTATTACGAAACGCAGACGAGCTACAAGATGGATTCGCTCATCGATACCATCAACCTGATGATCAACATGTTCATCATGGTAGCGCTGATCGGCATCACCATTGTGTCGTCCGAGTCAGCGGTCATCAAACCAAAATCATCCTTCTAAATCGCCCTACCCATGTTAGCCATCAGCAGCATAAAGCGGAAAATCGGAGACACCCTGCTCGAAGCAGGCGTGGTTACCGCCGCTTTGCTTGAAGAGGCCATGGAAGTGATGGAGCGCGAGCCCGAGCATCAGCGCCGGCGGCTGCCCACGGTGCTGATTAAGGATTTCGGAGCCAACGAGCAGGCCGTGATGCGGCAGGTTGCCGCCATGTATGCTTTTAATGAGGTCGGCCTGGGCGATACCTATAAATCGCCGGAGCAGATCGAACGCTGCCGTCAGGTTGTGAACCTGCTGCCGGAACACTTTGTGAGCGATCTGATTAATGCCCGCGCCGTGCCCTGGTTCTCGAGCGGGAACAAAATCCTGATTGCAGCGGCTGACCCCCTCGAGCGAAAGCTCAACGAGCTGATTGAGAAACTCCCGTTTCGTCAGCACGAAATTGCCTACCTGCCTTCCGATAAGCTCAAGTTTGTTTCGGGTCAGGTTTTTGAGCTGAAAAATGAATTTCTTGAGCTGCTGGAAGAGTACAGCTCCGGCGTGGATTACCTGGATGAGGAAGAAGAAATCCTTACCGAAGAGCAGATCGATGCGGAAATTAACCAAAGCATGCTCAACTCGCTGGTTGAGGGGATGCTGGTTGAAGCGGTTCGGAAAGACGTGAGCGATATTCACGTAATTCCGGTGGATAAATCCCACGCTGATATTTTCTTCCGGATTGACGGCAAGCTGCAGCTGTGGATTAAGCAGAACAACATCCGGCCGGAAGCCCTGTGTGCCGTTATCAAAGACAAAACGCAGAACGTGGACCGCTTCGAGCGGGATATGTCGCAGGACGGGTTCATACAGCGCATGGTTGACGGGCATCAGATCCGCTACCGGGTTTCCATCATCCCGATGGTCGGGGCCGATTTCAACCGGAAGTTCGAGAGCGTGGTAATCCGGATTCTGGACGACCGCAAGGTGATCACCGATCTGGCAAAACTCGGCTTGCAGCCTTTTGCCAAAAAAGTGTTTGAAAAGGCGATCAACAAGCCGTCGGGCATCGTTATCATCACAGGACCAACAGGAAGCGGCAAGAGCACGACCCTTGTTGCGGCCCTGTACGCGGTAATTGACCCGAGCGTGAACGTGCTCACGGTTGAGGAGCCGGTCGAGTACCTGATCCGCGGGGCGCGGCAGCTGAAAATCAGCGACAAAATGAGCTTCGACCTGGCCATGCGCGGCATCCTTCGGCATGACCCTGATATTGTGCTCGTGGGAGAAATCCGGGATCTGAAAACGGCCGAGATCGCCATCAAGCTGGCGAATACGGGTCACCTCACTTTTTCGACCCTGCACACCAACGATGCCCCAAGTGCGGTTTCGCGCCTCTATAAAATGGGGATTGAGCCCTTCCTGATTGCAACTTCTGTGAGCCTTGTTGTGGCGCAGCGGCTTATCCGCAAACTGTGTGAGGTGTGTAAAAAGCCGGCTGAAAAAGACGGAGCCCTGTTCGAAATGGCAAAAGTAGTAGGCTTCACACAGGAAGAGATTGAGCAGACTACTTTCTTCGAACCGGTCGGCTGCCCGCGATGCAACAAAGGCTTCAAGGGCCGGATGGCCATTTATGAAGCCCTGTACTTCGATAAGGAAATCAAGAAAATGATTTACGAATCCGGGAATAATGTTGATGAAGATATGATCAGGCAAACGGCCATCAAAAACGGCATGCTCACGCTGCGGGCTTCGGGCCGGCTGCGCATCAGCAACGGAAATACGAGTGTGTCTGAAATCCTGGCCGCCACTATAGAGGATTAGTATTTAAACCCCCAAACAAAATGCTTATGACATCCGCACCAGAAAATATCAGCGCCGCCCTTGAGCAACTGCAGAGCGAACCGCCTACGCTGTTTCGCAATATTCCGAAGCATGACCTGGCCGAGCTGTTTACAGCTGCATCGCGGCGCAGGGCTGAGCCGTTTGAGGAGCTGCTGCCCGGCTTCCCCGACGGTAACGGACACGGCTTTCTGGTGGTGGAAGGTCTGGTTGAAGCCCGCAGAAACGGCACTATTATCGAACAGTTTTCTGCGGGTGATTTTATCGGGGAGGCTTTTCTGCACTCTAAAGCACAGCTCAGCTGTGAGCTGAGGGCAACGGTTCCCACCTGGGTACTGATTTTCAAACGCAGTGATCTGGTACAGTTTTTCAGAACGCGTCCGGAGAAAACCCTCAAAATTTACACCATGAACGTGATTGAGGCACAGCACAGGCACATCATAAGCCTGTACAGCCGCATCACCAAAAATGATCCGCAAATTCAGGCGAGTCTGTGAAAAACAGCATCACCATATCATCCTTTTTAACGCGAAAGCTGCCGGTAATAAACGCAGCTGAAGCCGGGTATGCGTGCCGTGCAGGGCAACTGTCAGCCGGTAATTCCGTACCACTTAAAAAGGAGGTAAGGTTATGAACGCCAATCAGCTGTTTCTCGCACTGGGCGCCCTGCTGCTGCTCATGATCGTAACGACCACGCTCAACCGTACTTACATACTGGCGCTCACGGAAACCATCGATAATCAGCTCCGTTTTGAGGCCGTCAATTTCGCACAATCTCTCACAGAGCTTGTTTTCAGCGCATCGGAGGAATATGATCAGATTGATGCGCTTCTTGCCAATCGCGACGACATACAGGACCCTAACAAACGGTTTACACGGGTAACGCAATTTGGCGATTCCCTTTTCGCAACCATCACTTTAACTCCCGATACGACCCTTCAGCACGGCGTAACCGGCCGGCTCGCCGCCATTCAGGTGTACAGCCGGCAAAACGGCACCTTTGTAGCTGAAGCCGAAACAAGAGCAACCATTAACAGGAGATAGCCATGCACGGACTAACACAAATTATTGTACCACAAATCATCGTCGGGTTGCTTGTCCTGCTGGTATTTAATGTGCAGCTAAAGATGATGGATTCATCCGTGGAAAATCAGGTGATGGGCGATCTGCAAAACCGCGCTGATACCGGCATAATGCTGATTCAGGAATTTGCCCGCGATATTCGCCTGGTAGAGCACGCTGCTGCCGATTCCCTCACTTACCTCGACGGCCGTGGCAATCAGGTAGCCATCTTTAAGGATAACCGCCTGATGAAAGTGCAGACGACCAATCTGCAAACTGACAGCACGAAAAGTATCAGCTACAACCTGATGCTCAGCGATCTCCATTTTGAGCTCGTTTCCGTGCTGGGTCAGCCGCAGGCCATTCTCCGGATTCGGATTGAAACGGAGAGTACCCCTGAAATGGAACCGGGCACCCGTACGCACCGGTACCGCGCATTTGCCAACCGCGATATTTTCCTGCGCAATGCCGCAATCAACTAAAAGGAGCCGTTATGGGTAACTATGCACTCATTCTGGTGATGGCGCTTAGCTTTGCAATCGCCATTTATACCATTAATATAAATCAGCAGGTACTGATTAGTGATGCTCAGGTTTCGGATTCTTACAGCCTGAATCAGTCAAGAAATGTGGCGCAGAGCGCAGCACAGCTGGCCGTTGCAAAAATTCTGAACAAGGCGGATGCGCAGTTTAATCCGGCAGCTGATCAGGTGATTTTCTTTCC
>NZ_JAIUMX010000038.1:0-31523 GCF_022565315.1 Cyclonatronum sp.
GCAGTACCGCCGCTCTGCCCCGTGTTGTTAAGCCCCCAAAGCTGACCAAAAGATGGATCGTTGGGGATGGTCTGAAGACCTTCAAAAATTTCATCAAACGAATAATCGCGGATTACATCCGGGATGCGGTACACGAAATTGGGCTCGGCGTAAATTACATCCGGGCGGCTGTTGAGCATTTCCAAAGCCTGCTGAACGGTACCGTTGCGGAATTCCCAAAGCTCGGCATTGATGAAGCTAAGCGGCGTTACGGCCTCTACCGCAAGCGTTTCCTGCAGCATGGCGTAGTCCTCGGCTGATAACAAACCGGGCGCGAATTCCACTACAAGCTGACCGTCCATAAATTCCACAAGCCCTGTGCCTGCGATTTCTTCATGCAATATTTGCTGTGCATAAATCTTATTCGGTAGCACGGCAAATACGAAAAACAGCGCTATTAGCGCTGACAGATAATTGTACTTCATTATATATAGGCTGATTCTAATAGATAGTTGTGATTGAAAAGCGCGGCATGTCAGGGGCTACACGTATCCGGCGTGTTATGATAACAAAAAACATCCGCTCAAGTTTACGACTCACATTTTTTCACACGAATGTTAGGCGCGCGCAAACTTGTAAATTTGAGTCCGTCTGAAAACTCCTGAAATACAAAAGCCGGCTGTACATGAGCGTACAAAGCCGGCTTTAATCTCCCAAAATAAACGTTAGCTGATAAATGCTTACAATTCCAGCGCCTCTGCTGCACGGTTCGGATAATCGGTGATGAGACCGTCAACGCCCATTTGTGTTAATCGAATCATGTCTTCTTTCTGATTGATGGTCCAGGGCACGAGCCGCATCCCCATGCCATGCACACGGTTCACAAGCTCCGTATCAATAAGTGTAAAATTCGGGCTGTACACTTCGGGGATGAACCCCAGCTGCTCCAGGTTCCGGTCGAGGCCCCGCTCGTTTTCCACCAGCAGTACGAGCGGCATGGTAGGGTCGATCTCACGCATGGCCTGAAGCGTAGCCACATCAAAACTTTGGATAAACACCCGGTCCAAAACCCCTAACGCTTCTAACTCCATGTACAGCAGCTCCGCAAACACATGCGGCTCAGGCGTGTACAGGTTGTAGCCTTCGGGATTGCTCTTGGTTTCGATGTTGTAGAAAACCGGCGTGCGGCCCGTTTCAGCTAAGTGTGCTTCAACCGCCAGGATGGCGTCGCGCATCAAAGGCTTGGAAACAGCCATCGGCTGCTGCTCCGGAAAGCGGACATGCCCGCGCAGGCCGACATCAAAGCGGGAAATTTCGTCGTAGGTCATCTGAAACATGTTCAGGCCGAGGGCTTCTTCCGGCGCGACCGGCCGGCCGTCGGGGTGCGAGCTGATTTCGTGATGAAACCAGGGCTCGTGCGAGAGCACAATGAGGCTGTCGGCCGAAACCACCACATCAAATTCGAGCGTGGTGATGGGGAAATCCAAAGCCACAAGCAGGCTCGGGATGGTGTTCTCGGGAAGGATACCGCGCGCACCGCGGTGCCCCTGCAGGTCGAAATGAGGAAAATGGGCCATAGCTCTGAACTGATGTGGCTGTGATGAAACGTCCTCTCCTGCATGCTGCTCAGCCGGCTCTGACGCACAGGCGAACAGGCCGAGAACAAGCGCAAAAAAGAGCAGGATGAGCGGAAAGACGGAATGGCTTAAAAATGTCTTCATAAGTTAACACCGGTTTGGGATGGATTACAATTTGAAACGCTTCTGCGAGGCAAAGTAAGCGTTTCTGCTGTTTAACAGATTAAGCGTTTATGAAGATTGGGGGCGGCCACAGCTGATGTCGCAATGGCTTCAGCAATTCCAACAGAAAAACCGAAAGACCTGAAAACGTGAATCATCCTGAAAGATCTTAGAAATCCTGCCCTATCCCGCCCTCAGTATCTCCAGCGGCTTCCGGTTCCGGATACTTCTGCTGTTGAAATGGCCCACGGCGAGGGTGAGCAGCACAATAACGGCGGTGGTGCCGAGCAGCATGGGGATATCGGGCACGTAGGCAAGTTCGAAGTAATAGAAGGCAATGAGCCAGCCGGCGCCGAGGGCGAGGCCCAGGCCAGCAAGACAGGCGAGCAGCCCGAGCAGGGCATACTCAATCAGCTGAATGCGCGAAACCTGCTGCTGCACCGCGCCGAGGGTCCGCAGCAGCACCGCTTCGCGTACCCGCTGCAGCCGGCTGATGGCAATGGCGCTGCCGAGCACGATCAGCCCTGTAAGTACGCTGAACAGCGCCATAAACTGAACGGCAAGGGCGATTTTATCCAGAAAGGTGCGCACACTCTCCAGTACGATGCCCACATCGAGTGCGCTGATGTTCGGGTGCGCCCGCACAACGGCCTGCTGCATGGCGGCGACTTCATCTGCCCCGCCGGGCACGTTCACTACGGTGGCGTAGAACTGCGGGGCCGGCTCCAGCACGCCCGCCGGGAACAGCACAAAGAAATTGGGCTCCGGCCGCTGAAAGTCGATTTCACGGATGGAGGTCACTTCGGTCACTACCGGTATGCCCTGCACATCAAAAGTAAGGCGGTCGCCCAGGCCGATAATGAGCTCTTCGGCTATGCTTTCCCCGATGGAAATCGGCACGATTTCATCGAAGCCGCCATCGTGCCGGCCGGTCCAGCTGCCGGCGATCACGGTTTCGGCCTCGTTGAGGTTTTCGCGGTAGGTTACGCGGTACTCGCGGGTGAGGGCCCAGCGGCTGATGCGCACCTCCTCGTCTTCCCGCAGCTCGCGCACGGTGCGGCTGTTGATCTCCGCCAGTCGCATGGAAACAATCGGCACATTCTGCAAGACCGCCGCACCGCGGTCCTCGATAATGCGGATGATGTCTTCATTCTGATCGGTCTGCACATCATAAAACACCAGGTTCGGCTGCTGATCCCCGGTCTGAAAGGCGATGCGGTCGAGAATCATGTCGCGGGAAACGCTCATCACCCCGATCAGCAGCATGCCCATGCCGAGGGTTGTAATCAGCACCGCGGTTTGGTTGTTGGGCCGGAACAGGTTCGCAACGCCCTGCCGCCAAACGTAGGAAAATGCAGGAAGCCGGAGTTTCCGCAGTACGGTGATGAGCAGCTTCGAAATGCCCAGCAATATGAGCACCGCAAGTGTGAGGCCAGCCACAAAAAAAGCGGCGACCACATGGCTGCCCGTGAGCAGCGCAAGCACGCCCCCGATGGCGAGCACGGCGGCGAACATTACCGCAGCAACCGTGCTTTTCGGCAGATGGGCCAGGGGCGAAAAGTCGGCCGAGCGGATCGCGAGCAGCGGCGGGATGGTGTTCACGCTCAGCAGCGGAAGCAGGGCAAAAACCAGGCTGATGAACACCCCGACGCCCAGCCCGAGCAAAATGGAAGGCCAGCTCAGGGCCTGTTCAATCTGAAAGGGCAGCAGTTCGAGAAAAAGCATGGGCAGGAACTGCTGAACCAGCACGCCGATCAGGGTACCGGCCAGTGCCCCGACCACGCCCATCGCCACAACCTGAACCGAAATAATGGAGAGGGTTTGCCGTGAGCTCACGCCGAGACAGCGCATGGTCGCCAGGGTCGCGCTTTTGCGCTTCACGTACACATACACCGCGCTTGCCACGCCCAGCGCGCCCAGCAGCAGGGCCACGAAGCCGATCATCCCCAAAAAGCGGGTGAGGTTATCCACGATGGCGCTGAACTGCTCCTTGCGGCGCTCAACCGTGGTGAAGCTGAGCGATGTGTTCTCGCCATCGGCGCGCAGCGTGCTCACCAGCGCGCGCATGTCCGGGGTTTGCTCCCAGGCAAAATATTGTTTGTGGCTCACCCGGCTGCCCCGCTGCAGCAGGCCGGTATTTTCGATGGCATCGAGCGGCAGCATAATGCGCGGCCCGATGAGCGAGAAGGCGGCTGACTCCCCCGGAATTTCGAGAATTTCGCCGGCTATGGGCAGCGTCACCCCGCCAACCTGAACTGAATCACCGACCGAAAGGCCGAGCTGCCGCATAATCGGGCGGTCAACCAGCGCGGCGTTTTGTTCCTGATAGGTGAAGGCCGCCTGAGCGGGCACCGTTTTGAGGTCGCCGTAAAACGGGAATCCGCCGCGGATGGCGCGGATTTGAGAAAGCCGGGTTTCGCCCGCATCCCCGTAAATCGCCATGGTGGAAAACTCCACTACCGACGACTGCCGCCCGCCGAGGGTGTCGAACATGGCAATCTGCCGCTCGTCAAACGCCTGATTTTGGGCGATTTCGAGGTCGGCGCCGAGCAGCTCCTTGGCCTGCTCGTCAACGGTGAGCAGCACGTCGGCGCGAAACGACAAAATGGCCACAAGCGCGGCAACGCCGGCGATAATGCCGCTGCAGTACAGCAGCAGGCTGCCAAGCTGCGGACGCGCATCGCGCCAGGCGGTTACAAGTGAAAAACGATCCATCGGACGGATTGAAAGGTGTGTTGGGATTTTTTTTTCGGGTGATGGCTTCAGAACCCCGATCAGGGCTCAGCGCTGATTCCCGCTTTTTTTTGAGATTGGGGATGACGGCTTCCTGCGCTCGTCAGGCTTCGTGCACGAGTTCTGCATCGGCCCCGGCGGTGCGGTGATCGCTTGCGATGCGGCCGGACTTCAGCCGGATGATGCGGTCGCATTTTGCGGCGAGTTCGTTGTCGTGGGTAACGATGATGAGGGTCGTGCCCTGCTTGCGGTTGAGCTCGAACAGAATGTGCTCTACCTGCTCGCCGGTTTCGGTATCGAGGTTGCCGGTGGGCTCATCTGCGAAGAGGATTTCGGGATCGTTGATGAAGGCCCGTGCGATGGCAACGCGCTGCTGCTCGCCGCCGGAAAGCTGCGTGGGGTAGTGCGTGAGGCGGTGACCCAGCCCGACTTCGTTCAGCAGTTCGGTGGCGCGGGCGTGTACGGTTTTGTAATCGCCGCCGCGCAGCTCAACGGGCACCATCACATTTTCGACCGCGGTTAGGGTGGGGATGAGCTGGAAGGACTGAAACACGAAGCCGATGTGCCGGTTGCGGATTTGGGAGAGCTGATCTTCTGTTTTGGTTTCGAGGGCGTTGCCGCACAGCTGTACCGAGCCGGAGGAGGGCTTGTCGAGCCCCGCACACAGGCCGAGCAGCGTTGTTTTGCCGCTGCCCGAAGGGCCGATAATGGCACAGCTGATGCCGGGCTCTATGCCGAAGGATACGCTGTCGAGCACGGTGAGCGCGCTTCCGGCGCTGTTGTAGGTTTTGGTGAGGCTATCAACCGAAAGAATGAAGTCGCGCATGAAAAAGTGGTGTTGGGTAAAATGTTCTGAAAGTGCCTGTAAACTGAAGCTTTGAAAACCGCATGGGGCTGTGCATCATTCGGTTAAGCCGGAAAGCGGTTGGGGGTCAGCTCAGCTGCCGTCGCCTCCCCTTACGGAGCCGGCCCGGGCTCAGGCGGTTGTTTTGATACCTGAGAGCGGGAGCACCCGTGAGCACATCCCCCGAAAAAAAAATTAGCGTGCCCCTGCCGCGCTCACTTCCCGCAGGACCGGGGCGAGGTATTCCCAGAGGTTTGCGGCGATGATGCGGTGGCCTTCTGCAGTGGGATGGATGCCGTCGGGGAGGTTGAGTTCGGGGTTGCCGGCCACATCTTCGAGGATGAAGGGCATGAACACGAGGTCGTGCGCGGCGGCAAGCTCCCGGAAAACGGCGCGGAAGCGGTCGGTATATTCGGCACCCAGATTCGGGGGCGCCTCCATGCCGGTGAGCACGAGCCGGGCTTCGGGGTTGGCCTGCTTCACCTTGGTTAAAATGCCGTCGAGGTTGGTTTTGGTAACCTCCGGGTCGATACCGCGCAGGCCGTCGTTGCCGCCCAGCTCAAGCACAAACACATCGATGGGGAGGCGCAGCATCCAGTCGATGCGGCGGAGTCCGGCGGCGGAGGTTTCGCCGCTGAGCCCGGCATTGACGACCTCAACCGCGTAGCCCGCTTCGTCGGCTTTGCGCTGAATGTGTGCGGGAAAGGCCTCCTCGGGGTCGAGTCCGAAGCCGGCGGCGATGCTGTCGCCGATGATTACGACCCGCGGCAGGGGGTCAGCAGTGGCTGTGGCCGGAGTTGGCGCGACTGCGGCCCCGGCAGCGGGAGTGAAGAAAAACGGGATCAATACCGGGAGGCAAAGAACGAGCAGGGTCGCAAAGCGTGGTTTAAACATGTGTGAATCAGCTGGGAATTAAGTAAGGTTGAAGCGCGCATCACCCTAAAGCAAACGGCGGCACATTATTGCGGGCTTCGCGGAATAATCTGAAAAACAAGCCGGAAACGGGTTTCGTTTGACGCTGATTCAAAAGTTTAGTTGCCTAAAGTGTGACAGTAGGGCTAATCAAATCAGAAAAAGAGTGTTAAACTTACTATATTTGCCGCATAAGCCTGTCTGATAAAAAAATATCACTTCACTTTTCAGAAAGACCTGAATGTCTTCGAGTAAATTTCAAACGCTGCACGGGATGGTGGATATACTCCCCGGCGAATCCGAAAAATGGAATTGGTTAGAATCGGTAATTCGTGAAACGGCCCGTGAATTTCATTTCAGCGAAATCCGTACGCCCGTTATGGAGCCGACCGAGCTTATTGCGCGGGGCGTGGGTCAGCTTACGGACATCGTATCGAAAGAAATGTTTGGCTTCAGCCGGGGCGAGACGAACTATGTACTGCGGCCCGAGGGTACGGCACCGGTTGCGCGGGCATATGTGCAGCACCGGCTCGATCAGCGGGGAGGGGCGCAGAAGCTGTTTTACATCGGCCCGATGTTCCGGGCAGAGCGGCCGCAAAAGGGGCGGCAGCGGCAGTTTCATCAGTTCGGGGCCGAGCTGATGGGCACCGATTCGCCGCTCGCTGATGTGGAGGTGATCCGGTTTATGATGCGGGTGTATGAAAAAATCGGCCTTGCGAACATCACCCTGATGCTCAACTCCGTGGGCGACCCTGAAAGCAGGGCGGCCTACAAAACCGCGCTTCAGGCGTATTTCCGGCCACATCTTTCAAAACTAAGTGAGGTTTCCCAAACCCGCTTTGAGCAGAACCCGATGCGGATTCTGGATTCCAAAGAAGCCGAAGATCAGCCTTATCTCGCGGATGCGCCGCTCATCACGGATTACCTGAACGGACACTGCCGGGAGCATTTTGCCCAAGTGAAGAGCCTGCTCACCAACGAGGGCATCTCCTTCACCGAAAACCCGCGGCTGGTGCGCGGGCTGGATTATTACACCAAAACGGCCTTCGAGCTGGTGAGCCCCGATGTGGGCTCGCAGGATGCGCTGGGCGGCGGCGGCCGCTACGACCTGCTCGTGGAAGAAATCGGCGGTGCGCCTACACCGGCCGTGGGTTTTGCCTGCGGCATGGAGCGGCTGATGCTCGCCTGCGAAGCGCTGGGCATCCAAATCGGCAGCGATGTCGCCCTTGATGTGTACCTGGTTTGCCGGGGCACCGAAGCGCAGCGCTGGGCCATGCACGCCATGCCGGCCATCCGGAAAACAGGCCAGAGCTGCACTATGGATTTCTCCGGAAAGTCCATCAAAGCACAGCTCAAAGACGCCAACCGTCAGCAAACGCGCTTTGCCGTAATCGTGGGCGAACAGGAGCTTGCTGACCAGAAATTTACCTTCCGAGATATGCACCAAAGCACGGAAGAAGCCCTTCCGTTTGAAGAAATCCTTAGCCAGCTGGCAACTGCCTGAACCAACCAAATGCCGGTTTCTATCTGCCTGTAACCCAAAAGTTTGCAAACCTTATGAAACGCTGGATTCCGATTGCCTTTCTTGCCCTGATCGCTCTTTTTGCTGTTGCAAATCTTGTACTTACTGAAATGGCTTCACGCGCCCTTAACGAGGCTTACGGCGAAACCCGGCTCGTACAGGACGGCGTTGAGGTGCTTGTGCGTTTTAGTGACAGTAACATTAGTACCCTCTCGCCCCGAATAGGACTGGAGCGGCTGCAGGTCCGCAACCTTGAAACAGGTGATGAATTCCGTGCCCGTTCTTTGGAGTTATTTGTATCGCACGGCGACCTCTGGAGGCTGATCCGCAGCCGGGGTACCGGCGAGCGGCCGATTGTGCGCAACGGCCGCCTCGAACTCCGTGACATGGCTGTTGTGAATGCTGAACAGGAAATGCGCTACACCGCAGGCGCGCTAAATGCAACCGTTAGCGGTGATTTGTTTGAGATGTACGCATTTGTCCGTACCGATTTCCGCAATGTACCCTCTCAGAACCAGACTATCCGGATTAACATGAACGACATCAGGCCCGGTACGGAGCCGCTTCCATTTATTCCGGCGGAGCTGCCAATTAACCGGCTTGACAGGCTTGTACTGAACATGAACTACGACCAGCAGGCGGATGCCTTCGAAGTGAACCGCTTCGAGATCAGCCTGGGAGCCGACCGCATCACCCTCGACGGCCGCCTCAGCGATGTTTCGGCCATCAGCTCGCTCGGCAGCGATGCCGAAACGGCAGATACCTTTGTGAGGCCGGTACTGAGCGCGCGCATGCGCATTACCCCGGTGAGGCCGCAAATTCCGATTGGCAACGACGGGCTCGCGGTACATTTCCGCAGTTTCGACGCTACTTTTGAGGGTCCGCTCGTTGACGGTTTGAATCCGCAAACGATGCTTGAAACTGCCTTTTCTGAAATAAGCTTCACTATTGATGAACTTAGTATTTTCCCTCCTGAAACTTTCAAAGAAATATACGGGCAGCCGCTTGGCTTCCTCGGTATTTCGAGCGACCGCTTCACCGTGCCGGGTGTGCATGCGGCCTACCGGGTAACCGACGACACCGCCTTTATTGAAGAGTTCAGTCTGCAAAATCCGTTTGCTGAAGTAAACCTCACCGGTCAGCTGCTGCGCGACAACAGCTCAGGACTCTGGATGTGGGACAGCTCGAACCTGCTCGTGCGCCCCGTAACGCCGGAAAGCGAGAACTTCATCCGCATGTTTACTTCTTTCTTTGAGCTTCGCATACAGCAAACCGAAGGCACTTTCCGGATCCCGCTTAGCGGTTCCCTGCAGTCTCCAAGACTCGAAGGCCTGCGGATGTAAGCCCTAAAGAAAGTTTTTTTCTTTATAAAATATTAAAGGCATTTGGAAAACTGTTCCCTCCCGGGACAGTTCCTCCAAATGCCTTTTTTTATCGGGTTCTGCAGAATTAGTTTACAGCTTTTGGGGTATTATCCCGGTGCCATGCCTTGAAATTTTCGAGGCCTTCCTTATTCATATAGCGGGTCAGGATTTTCTCATCGGTCTTGGTTAGATCGACCAGAATGAGGCCGTCGAGGGCGTCGGCAAAATCAGGATCGATGTTAAACCCAAGCAGTTTGCCGCCGAGCTTCAGATACTGCTTCAGCAGAATGGGCACCCCTTTACAGTCGGGTTCAATATTGGAAACCATTTCTGAGACGTCATCAATATCTATAATAGCGCCGGTATTCTGAGCCGGCTGCCAGCCCTCTTTTTTGGAGGTTTTGAACGGGATGCGCGGTTTCACATCTTTGGCGAGATCGGGCAGAAAATTGCTGACTGTCAGAAATTTAACCATCAGGTTCCGTGAGCTTGTTTCATAATCGTTGCTGATGCTTACCGGGCCAAACAGAATCTTATATTTAGGAAACTGCGCCACAAAATGACCGATACCCTTCCAGAGCAGCAGCAGTGGGGAGAACGAGCGCTGATACGCCGGGCACACAAAAGAGCGGCCCATTTCGAGTGCGGGGTTCAGTTTTTTGAGCAGCCCCGGCTTCATGCGGAACAGGGTTGACGTGTACAAGCCTGAGGCGCCCTGCTCACTGAGAATCTTATCCGTCTGCCCGAGCCTGTAGGCACCGACGAGTTCCTTCTTCTCCCGCTGCCAGACAAACAGATGCAGGTAGTGCTCGTCATAGCTGTCCAGATCGATGGATTTTCCGGTGCCTTCATCCGTATCTCTGAATGAAATTTCCCGAAGCCGGCCAATTTCGCGGATGATGTTGGGAATTTGTTTGAAGGCAGCATAATACACTTCGTACTCGTTACTACTCAGCAGCAGCTGTTCCGGCTCAAAAGCTGCGATATCCTGCTGAAGCTTTTCAACAGGTACGGGGTCGATAATCTTCTCGTATTTCTGCTTTGCGGTTTCGGAAGCAGCTCTCCGGCTTTGTGATTCTTCGGGCTTTTCATCCACGATACTCTGAAGCAGGTAGGTTCGCTGCTTGAGGTAGCGGGTGAGCTCGGGCGTACTGCTGAAGCTCTTCATCTTGGATGCCGAAATCACTTTCCCGAAACGGACCTTTATAGTCATGTTTTCTTTATTGGAAAACTGACGCGGCAGCAGCAGGGTACGAAGCCTCGGGTGGATAAGTCCGGCGGTCTGAAACAGGGGCCCGTTGGCTCCGCAAAAGAAAATCGGGAGCACAGGTGCTTCTGTTTTCTGAATAATCTTTGTAATGCTGTCTTTCCAGTCGGGGTCCCGAATAGCTTTTTCGCCCCAGTTTTTGTGGGAAACCTCACCGGCGGGAAAAACCCCCAGACAGTGGCCATTGCGCAGCAGTTCAATAGCTGCTTTCATGGAAGAAAGGTTTTCCCGAACCGCTTCCCTGGTTTCAAAAGGATTTACGAACAGGAACAGATTCCGTAGTTCAGGGATGCGCTCGAGCATAAAATTGGCCAAAATCTTCGAGTCAGGGCGTACCTGCTGCAGGAGAGAACCTAAGATAACACCTTCAATACCTCCGAACGGATGGTTAGCCACAATCACCAGTTTTCCGGATTTGGGGATTCGCTCAAGTGCTTCCTCATCAAATTCCAGGGTAATATTCATCGCCTCAAGCAGCTTGGTGCTGAAATGCGCATCCCCCGGCAACTCTTTAGCACGCGAGTGAATATCATTAAGCCCTTTAAAATCAAGCATCTTCTCTAAAGGTGCACGAAAGAGCTTCAGCGCCGTGCGCATCACGGTCGACTCAGGCTCGAAGTCCAGTTTAAAGATTTTATCCGAATCGTTCGGGTTTCCCTTCATGCTATCAAAGTATAATGTTGCTAAAAGAAATATGAATTGCCGATATATGTCTTACCCGACAATAGCGTAATTTTCACAATAAGTATAATTGGCCAAATATAAAAGAATTCAGCCTAAAACCATGCCTGCAACGCAGCAGCCTTCTTCTGTGTTTTTGCAGTGTATTCGGTGTGGAATTCGCGTATCAGCAATTGAGAAGCGCCTTATTGTTTCCTAAATTACTAAACTGTCTGATAGCCTAAGCTGCCAAAGCCTGGTCTTAACCTAAATTTAATCAGAATCGCTTTACCGTTCGTGAAAACCATTCTGCCAGCTACCCGCACTCAGCTGCCGGGAACTTCTGAACCTGAAGGTCAATCTCCGGCTAAAACCAACATTATACTACCTTTATCCGGCAACGGCCCGCTTTCCTACGAGCCGCAGGATGAAGGCCATTTCTCCCTTTCCGAAAAAGTACGGGAAAAAGTAGAAGAACCTCCTAAATATGTGGTATATCTGCTCAATGATGATTATTCAACCTTCGACTTCGTCGTTCACGTGCTGGTGAACATCTTCCGAAAATCAATTGAAGAGGCTATCCGGATTACCAATGATGTGCATCACCGCGGGAAAGGCGCCTGTGGTATGTACACCAAACAAATTGCTGAAACTAAGGTCATGCTTGTTGAAGAAGCAAGCAGCAGTGCCGGTTACCCGCTTCGGGCGGTGATGGAAGAAGCCTGACCGCCCCTCATTTCTCCTTATTTATATGATCAATAAAAAACTCGACAGCGCGCTTAAGAACACCTACGTAATTGCCAAAGCACAGCGGCATATGTTCGTTTGTCTCGAACACCTGCTGCATGCCATGCTGCAGGAAGAAGAAGGCCGCCGTATTCTGTATAGCTGCGGCGCTGATATTGAACAGCTCACCAAAGATATCAAAAGCTATTATCAGGATCTGGAAATCAGTTCAGAGGAAGAGTACGACCCTGTACACACGGTGAGCTTTAAGCGGGCCCTGCATAAGGCACTGGTTCATGCACGCAGCGCCGACAAAAGCGAGGTAACTCTTGGCGATATGCTGATTTGCATTTTTGATGAGGATGAAAGCCATGCCTGCTTTTTCCTGCGCAGGCAGGGTGTAAACCGGATTGATGTGCTCAACTACATCTCGCACGGCATCACCAAGCCGGGCGTAGAACCCGATGATGAGGCTACGGCAGGCAGCGCAGGTATGCCGCGGGGCAATGACCCGCTGGAAGCCGGCGAAGAAACCGCACCCGACCCGAAGACCGGCAAAAAACCTTCTTTCCTGGAACAGTTCACCGAAAACTGGACGCAGCTTGCCGCCGACGGCAAATTCGACAAAGTTATAGGGCGCGATCTGGAAATTCAGCGCAGCATCGAAATTCTGTGCCGCCGCATGAAGAACAACCCGATTTACGTGGGCGACCCCGGCGTAGGGAAAACCGCCATCACACGCGGCCTTGCACAACGTATCGTTGACGGTCAGGTACCCGAACGGCTGCAGGATTTTACCATTTACGCACTCGATCTCGGCAACCTGATTGCCGGCACCCGCTACCGGGGCGACTTCGAAGCCCGGCTCAAAGGGGTACTCAACGCACTCAAAAAGCAGGACCGGGTGATTTTATTTATTGATGAAATCCACACCATCGTCGGGGCGGGCGCCGCGGGCGGAAGCACCATGGATGCCGCAAACCTGCTCAAACCGCTGCTGGCCGACGGCAGCCTGAAATGCATAGGCGCCACAACCTATGAAGAGTACAAAAACGTTTTTGAAAAAGACCGGGCACTATCCCGACGTTTTCAGAAAATTGACATCACCGAACCCGACGAGCAGGTAGCCATCAGCATTCTGGAAGGCCTCAAAGAGCCTTTCGAGAAGCATCACGGCATTAGATATCAGCCGAGTGCAATCGAAGCTATGGTGCGGCTGTCGGCCCGCTACCTGAACGAGCGCCGCCTGCCCGACAAAGCGGTTGATGTGATGGATGAAACCGGCGCACAGGTTTCCCTCAACAATCCGGACCGTAAAACGGTGACCACCAAAGATGTTGAGCTGCTGATATCCAAAATTGCGCGCATTCCGGTTCAGTCTATCTCATCCGAAGAAAAAGAAAGCCTTAAAGACCTGGAAAGCAGGCTGGGCAGCAAGGTCTTCGGTCAGGACAAGGCCATTCATGCACTTGTAACATCAATCAAACGGCACCGCGCCGGTTTGGGGCACGCAACAAAGCCGATTGGCTCCTTTCTGTTCAGCGGCCCCACCGGGGTGGGAAAAACCGAGCTGTGCAAGGTGCTTTCTGCGGAGCTTGGCATCGAGCTTGTGCGCTTCGACATGAGCGAATACATGGAAAAACACACCGTTTCCCGCCTGATTGGCGCCCCTGCCGGGTATGTCGGCTTTGAACAGGGCGGCCTGCTTACAGAAGCCATCCGCAAAAGCCCCAACGCCGTATTGCTGCTCGATGAAATCGAGAAAGCGCATGCTGACCTGTTCAACATCCTGCTGCAGATCATGGATTATGCCACCCTCACCGACAACACCGGCCGCAAGACCGACTTCCGCAGCGTAATTCTGGTGATGACCTCCAACCTCGGCTCCCGCGAAATGAGCAGCAGCGCCATCGGCTTTGCCGGTGATGGCTTCGGAAGCAAAGGAAACCCGCTCAAAGCCATCGAGCAGCACTTCACCCCTGAATTCCGCAACCGGCTCGATGGTACCGTCATTTTTGACCGCCTTGACGAGCGCGTGATTCTCAAAATTGCGGACCGTCAGCTCGACGAACTCAGCAGCATGCTTGCCGGAAAAAAAGTACTCCTCACCGCAGAAGATACTGCCCGGAAATGGCTTGCAAAGCACGGATACGAACCGGCTTACGGCGCCCGCCCCATGGGTCGGCTCATTCAGGAAAAAATAAAAGACAGGCTGGTTGACGAAATTCTTTTCGGCAGCCTTCAAAAAGGCGGAGAGGTAATTTTATTCAGCGACAAGGATGAACTTAAGTTCAGGTTTAAGCCTTAACAAAGCCCTAAAAGTTATTTACAAAACCATTTCTGCAAAACCGCTGTGCAACTGTACAGCGGTTTTTTTATGGCCTGAAGAATCGTTTTATCTAAAGGATACTTAACACAACAGCTCATGGAATCGAACAACCAAACTACTGATTAACAGATACTTAAGGATAAAAACTACCCAACGGACAGCATGCTTTTTACTTGATTAATGAAACAAAATATTTATTCAGGGAACTGTTTACTTTCAACCTTAGTTTACGTAGCTTTACAGGAGATTCTAAATGGACTCACAATTCTCAATCTATTTTTGACGCAACCATCTGTCAACTACTTCCTGAACAGGCAATTTTAATCGGACTCAGCCATGTTTACTAAAAATGTAAAGCTTTCAATACTGGTATTTACCGGTCTTATGATCTTCATAGTCAGCCAGATTTTCTTCACTGAAAGCCGCAATACCAACGAATTCATCCCCCTTTTTACCGAATCTGAAATTCAGATGCTGAGCAACTACGAAAGCTCTTTATATCAGCCTCTGGGGTCAACAACCGAATCAGGCGAAGCAATGCGGTATTTTTTCTACTTTGACATTCCTGATTCCGTAAGGCTCAACTATGAGTTTACCTTCTATCTACTGGAGTTTAAAGAAATCAGGGAGTTGCACGCTTACGGATACAACCCCGAAACCCAATCATCCTTCCTGCAATCCAAATCACTTCAGCCGGGTTTCCCGATTTGATGTAATGATATAACGGTTCCGGCTCCCGCAGTAAAAAAAGGCAGCTTTCATTTCGAAAGCTGCCTTTTTTTTTGAGCTTATTTCTTACGCCTTCGATTAAAGGCGATAATCATTAAATTGGAGATTCCCAGAACTCCTAATTCAAAAGCATTAGATTATTTTGAAGAATATTATACGCCTGTTTGTTACGCTACTGTTTGTAGCCGGTTTTGCGGAATTGCGCGCACAGGATATTGTGCCGCAATGGATCCGCTATCAGACCATCTCGCCCGACGGGCAGCACATTGCCTTTACCTATATGGGCAACCTGTACCGCGTGCCAGCCGAAGGCGGCGAAGCCAGGCAGCTCACCTTTCATGAGGCCCATGATTTCATGCCGGTTTGGAGCAACGACGGCTCCAGCATCGCCTTTGCCAGCGACCGCTACGGCAATTTCAATGTTTATGTGATGGATGCCCTCGGAGGCCCGGCCACCCGCCTCACCTTCCATTCCAACGACGAGATGCCCTACGCCTTCAGCCACGACGACAGCAGCGTGATCTTCGGCGCTGTGCGTCAGGATCGCGCGGAGCACCGGCAATTCCCCACGCCTTCACAGCCTGAACTGTATCAGGTGCCCGCAGAAGGCGGCCGTGTCGGGCAGATTTTCACCATCCCCGCGGAGTATGTGCAGGTGAGCGCCGACGGCAGCCGGATGCTCTATCACGACAAAAAAGGCGGCGAAAACGAATGGCGGAAACATCAGAAATCGGCCATCGCCCGCGATATCTGGCTGTACGATGCTGCAACGGATACGCACAGGCAGCTCACCTTCGTGGAAGGCGAAGACCGTCAGCCGGTCTTTAATTCAGACGAAACTGCGTTCTATTTCCTCAGTGAGCGCAACGGCAGCTTCAACGTGCACAAAATGTCGCTTGTGAGCAACGAACCCGCTGAGCAGGTCACCTTCTTTGAACTGCACCCTGTGCGCTTCCTCAGCTACGCACAGGGCACCCTGTCCTTCGGCTGGGACGGCGAACTCTACACCATGCAGGATGGCGAAGAGCCGCAGAAAGTGGAGGTGCTCATCCGCACACAGGATACGCGCAACACCGACAGCTTCATCACCATCAACGGGGGCGTTCAGGAAATGGCCGTTTCCCCCAACGGCAAGGAAATTGCCTTCATCGCAAGAGGCGAAGTTTTTGTGACCTCAACCGACGGCTCCTTCACCAAGCGCATCACCAATACCCCGCAGCGGGAGCGTTTTGTGAGCTGGAATCACGACGGCAGCGCGGTCGTGTACGCGAGCGAGCGCGACGGCAAATGGAGCATCTTCGAAACCCGCCGCGTACGCAGCGAGGAGCCCTTCTTCTACGCCAGCACCCTGCTCGAAGAAACCGTACTCGTGAGTGACTCGGTAGATGCCTACCTGCCCGCCTTCTCCCCTGACGGCTCGCAGCTGGCCTACGTTGCCGGCCGCCGCACGCTCCGTGTGATGGACATGAGCACCCGACAGACCCGCGACCTGCTTGGTCCCGAAGATTTGTTTCACATGCAGGATGGCGATCAGAGCTTTTCATGGAGCCCCGACGGAAAATGGATTCTGGTGAGCTGGCGCAAGCTCCTCCATAACGCAGAAGTGCTGCTGCTTGCCGCCGACGGCAGCGCACGGCACAACCTCACCGAAAGCGGCTTCATGGATTACGGTCCGAAATGGGTCGGCAACGGTGAGCGCATCCTCTTTTTCACCAACCGCGACGGCCTGCGCAGCTACGCCACAAGCGGCCGTAACGAGCTCGACGTGTACGGCCTGTTCCTCACCCGCGAAGCCTGGGATAAGTTCAACCTCAGCGAAGACGACTACAAACTGATGAAAGCCGTTCAGGAAGCCCTCAACGGCGACAAGAGTGACGGTGATGACGACAACGATGCCACGCTCACCTTCGAGCTCGATAACATCCGCGACCGCATGGCCCGCTTCACCATACACTCAAGCTCCGTCAGCGACGCCGTGCTTTCCAAAGACGGCGAAACCCTCTACTACCTCACCCGCTTCGAAGACAGCGCCAACCTCTGGGAGACCAACCTCCGCACCCGCGAAACCAAGCAGAGCATCCGCCTGAATGTACCCGGCGGCAGCCTCGTGTGGGACGATAAAATGGAAAACCTCTACCTGCTCGCCCGCGGCTCCATTTCAAGGCTCAACCCCTCAGCCGGCACGCAAACGCCGATCCGGATTTCCGGAGAAATGACCTTCGATGCCGCAGCCGAGCGCATGCACATGTTCGAGCACGTGTACATCCGCACCAAAAACGTGTTCTACGAGCCGACCTTCCACGGCAACGACTGGAGCATGCTGTATGAAGAGTACAAAAAATATGTGCCGCACCTGGGCAACTCCTACGAGTTTGCCGAGATGATTTCAGAGATGATCGGCGAGCTCAATGTTTCCCACGCCGGCGCACGCTTCTCCCGCAGCATCCCAAATGCCGACGCCACCGCATCGCTGGGTATTTTCAAGGATTTTGACTTTGAGGATGACGGCATCCGGATTGTGGAAATCATGGCCGGCGGACCGCTCGACCGGGCTGCGCTTCAGCACATCAGGCCGGGCATGATTATCGAGAAGATTGACGGCGAAACCGTGAGTGCCGACCGCGATGTGGCAGCCTTCCTCAACCGGAAAGCCGGCACTTTTGTACTGCTCGACATTCTGGATCCGGCAACCGGAAACCGCCATCAGGTAACAACCAAGCCCATTACGCTGGGTGAAGAGCGTCAGCTGCTGTACCGCCGCTTTGTGCGGATGAACGAGCAGGAAGTGTACGAGCTCAGCGACGGTCGCCTCGGCTACGTGCACATCCCCGGCATGGGCGACGGCCCCTTCCGCAGCGTGATCCATGATATGCTCGGGCGCTTTGCCGATCGCGAAGCCGTGATTGTGGATGCCCGCTTCAACGGCGGCGGCGACCTCGTTGCCGACCTTGCCATGTTCTTCACCGGCGTTGAGTTCAACCGCTACGCCACCGAAGACCGCGTTGTGGGCGGCGAGCCGACCTCCCGCTGGACTAAGCCCACGCTTTCGATTCACAACGAAGCCATGTACTCCGACGGCCACTGCTATGCAAGTGCCTACACCGAGCTGGAGCTGGGTATCACGGTCGGCATGCCCGTGCCCGGCACGTGCAGCTTCGCCGGCTGGTCAGCCCTGCCCGACGGCACCCGCTGGGGCGTTGTGCCCATAAGCGCGCGCAACAAGAGCGGCGAGTGGATGGAAAACAATCAGACCGAACCCATCATCCGCGTCAAAAACATGCCCGGCTACATCGATGCCGGCATTGATCAGCAGCTGATGCGCTCCGTTGATGCCCTGCTCGAGCAACTCGACAGCGCCGCCGCCGAATAAACCAAGCGGCGCGCCGCAGTTTTAGATTCATCCCAAAGGGATGCCGGTCAGCCGGCATCCCTTTTTTATTTCAGGGCACCCAAACGGGCTTAAATCCCGGTTTTTGTGCGGGTTTGTCGTATATTTAGCGCTTCTGCACTTCCGCGTCTTATCCGATACCGAAACCGACTCATCAACACCAAACCTGATTTTCAGTCCATTGCCGACTATTAAGCTTACACAGGAACAAGAGCACATTTTTTCCGTCATTTCTGAAGCCGGGGCGCGCTGCCGGCAGCCCGTGTACGTGGTTGGCGGCTTTGTAAGGGATTACTACCTCAGGCGCCGGGAAGGGCAGACCGAAACCGATATCGATTTTGTGACGGTAGGCTCCGGCATCGATCTGGCGCTGGAAACCGCCCGGCTGCTCAACACCCGGCAGGTGAGCGTGTTCCGGAATTTTGGTACAGCGCACATCCGGTACGGCACCTTCGATCTTGAATTTGTGGGCGCCCGGCGCGAAAGCTACGACCGCAGCTCCCGAAAGCCCGTTGTGGAAGACGGCAGCCTCGAAGACGATCAGAAGCGCCGCGATTTCACCATCAACGCCATGAGCTGGTCGCTCAACAAGGGCAGCTGGCTCGATCTCGTTGATCCCTTCGGCGGCATGGAAGACCTCGGAAACGGCATCATCCGCACGCCGCTGGCGCCCGACAAGACCTACAGCGACGACCCCCTGCGCATGATGCGGGCGGTGCGCTTTGCCACGCAGCTCGGCTTCCATATCGAGCAGCAAAGCTACGATGCCATTACGGCCATGGCCGACCGCCTCGAAATTATCTCCAAAGAACGCATTGTTGACGAGCTCAATAAAATTATTCTCGCGCCGGTACCCTCACGCGGGTTTAAGCTGCTGTTCCATACCAGGCTGCTGGCGCAGTTTTTCCCGGAGATGACAACCCTGCACGGCGTTAAGGAAGTGAACGGGGTGCGGCACAAAGATAATTTCTGGCACACCCTGCAGGTACTCGATAACATTTCGGAGCATACCGACAACCTTTGGCTGCGCTGGGCGGCCATTATGCACGATATCGGCAAGCCGGCCACGCAGCGCTTCTCGCCCGAGCACGGCTGGACCTTTCACGGGCACGATGCCGTGGGCGCCGGCATGACCAAACGCATCTTCCGCCGGCTGGGGCTGCCGCTTGATGAGCGCCTGCGCTACGTGCAAAAGCTCGTGCGCCTGCACCTGCGGCCGATTGCCATCGCCAACAATGAAGTGACCGACAGCGCCGTGCGCCGCCTCATTTTTGAAGCGGGCGATGACATCGACGACCTGATGACCCTCTGCCGGGCCGACATCACAAGCAAAAACGACGAAAAAGTGCAGCGGTACCTCAGCAATTTCGACCATGTGGAAGAGCTAATCAAAATCGTGGAGGAAAAAGACCACCTCCGGAATTTCCAGCCACCCGTTGACGGCCTCGAGATTATGGAGAAGCTCGGCCTGAAGCCGGGTCCTGCGGTGGGTAAAATCAAGGATGCCATCACCAATGCCATCCTCGACGGCGAAATCCCCAACGAGCGGGAAGCGGCACTTGGCTACATGTACAAAATTGCCGGAGAATCCGGGGGTCCGTAACCGGATACCACCGGCTCGGCCTGTGCCCAAATGCCTGAAACGCGCTGCACAGCCTGAACCGGCACAGCACACATCACCCTACAAAAAAACAAAAGCCTGAACCATGTCTGATATTCTTGTGGCCCGCTCGTATGCGAAAATCAACCTCGGCCTTTTCATCCGCGAGCGCCTGCCCAACGGCTACCACGATATCGAAACCGGCTTTGCCTTCATCGATATGAGCGACCGGATTGAGATGCGGCCTGCCGCGCAAACGCGCATTACCTGCAACGACCCGGAAGTGCCCACCGGCAAAGACAATCTGATTGTGAAGGCGATAAGCGCGTTTCATCAGCGCTTCGGCACCTCGGGCTATTTCGACATCAATCTACAGAAAACCATTCCGGCAGGCGCGGGGCTGGGCGGTGGCAGCAGCAACGCCGCGGTGATGCTGCGGCTGCTGTCGCGCCATTACGGATTGGAGATACCGCTGCGCGAGCTGTGTGAGCTGGGCGCGGCCCTTGGCGCCGATGTGCCCGTGTTTATCCGGGCCGAAACCGCCATCGGCAGCGGTACCGGCACCGAGCTCACCTACCTGGACTTCCAGCCCGACTACCACATTGTAACCGTTTGGCCGGGCATACACAGCAATACCGCCGAAGCCTACGGCATGTGCGAACCCGGGGGGCCTTCCGAGATTCCGCTCGCCGAAATTCTGACCGGATATGAGCCCGATGAATGGAATTATTTACTGCGAAACGATCTGGAGCCGCCGGTCATCAGCCGGTACCCTCAGGTCGGCAACCTGAAGGATCAGCTTACCGACATGGGAGCGCTTTTTGCGGCCATGAGCGGCAGCGGCAGTGCTGTTTTTGGGATTTTCGAACAGGAACTAACGGCCACCGATGCCCTCAAATACCTGCTTCAGCTGCGGTACCGGGCCAATATCACCCCGCCCGGCTTCCGCCCCAACCACGGTGTTTATCTGAAAGCTTGAGATTTTTTCGTAAATTGGCAGGCTGTCAAGGTTATACATCAACCATTTTAATCTTACACCTATTTTAATGCTATGAGCACAACCGTAAGTAAGAAAGAAAACATAAAAACCGGCATGGACGCCGGCTCGATTAAGGAAGATATCCTGAGCCATCTGCGCTATACCCTTGCTACTGATATTGAGACCGCAAACAAAAAAGAATTCTACAAAAGTGTGGTCCTCACCGTAATGGACCGCCTGCACAACAGCTGGCTGAACACCCAAAAAGAGTACCGGGAGCAAAAGACCAAAAAGATTTACTACATCTCCATGGAGTTCCTGATCGGCCGGCTGCTCGATAATGCGCTGGTTAATCTCAACCTGGAACAAGAACTGCGCGATGCCTGTAAAGATCTTGGCTTCGACTATGAGGAAATCCGCGATATCGAAACCGATGCAGCCCTCGGCAACGGCGGTCTGGGCCGGCTCGCTGCCTGCTTCCTCGATTCGATGGCAACGCTTGGGCTGGCGGGCTTCGGCTACGGCATCAAGTACGACTACGGCATCTTCAAACAGAAAATTCAGGACGGCTATCAGGTTGAGCGCCCCGACGACTGGCTTCGTTTCGGCACCCCCTGGGCCGTTACCCGCCCGAGCGTGATTTACCCGGTGCGTTTCTACGGCCGCTCGGTGCCCTACACCGATGAAGACGGCCATCTGCGCTTCAAGTGGGAAAACACGCAGCACGTGTATGCCCTTGCCAACGACATCCCGATGCCGGGCTTCCGCAACGGCGTAGTTAACAACCTCCGCCTGTGGAAAGCCACCTCGCCAAAATCCCTTGACCTGAGCAGCTTCAACCAGGGAGAGTACATCAATGCCGTTCGCGACATTGAGCTGCACGAGAACATCAGCCGGGTACTCTACCCGAACGACAAAATTTTTGTGGGTCAGGAGCTGCGCCTCAAGCAGGAGTACTTCCTGGTTTCCTCCACCCTTCAGGATATTCTGCGCGAATACAAGCTGCAGCACGGCGATCTGCGCGAGCTTCCTAAATACGTGGCCATTCAGTGCAACGACACGCACCCAAACCTCGCGGTGCCCGACCTCATGCGCATCCTTATGGATGAAGAAGGCTTCGACTGGGAAACTTCCTGGGATATAACGGTGAAGACCCTTTCCTACACCAACCACACCGTACTGCCCGAAGCGCTCGAAAAATGGCCGGTTTCCATGCTGCGCAACCTGCTGCCGCGCCACCTGCAGATCATCTATGAAATCAACAAGCGGTTCATCAACAAAGTGCATGAGCACTTCGGCGACGATGTAAACCGGGTGCGCCGCATGAGCATCATCAGCGAAGGCGAGCAGCCTTCCGTACAGATGGCCAACCTCGGCATCGTGGGCACGCACAAAGTAAACGGCGTTGCGGCCCTGCACACCGATCTCATCAAGAAAACCATCTTCCGCGATTTCTACGAGATGTACCCTGAGCGCTTCACCAACAAAACCAACGGCATCACCCCGCGCCGCTGGCTTAAGCAGTGCAACAAGCCCCTCGCCGACCTCATCACCTCCGAAATCGGCGACTCATGGATCACGCACCTGAGCGACCTCCGCAAGCTTGATGGCAAGGTGAACGACAAAAAGTTCATGAAGAAATACAGCGACATCAAGCAGGCAAACAAAGAAAAACTTGCGGCTTATGTGAAAGAGAAATACGGCTATGAGCTCAATACCAAAGCCATCTTCGACATTCAGATCAAGCGGATTCACGAGTACAAGCGTCAGCTTATGCTCGCTATTTTCACCGCTGCGCTGTACAACCGCATCAAGGCCAACCCCGATGCCCCCTTTGTGCCGCGTACCGTCATCTTTGCCGGTAAAGCCGCGCCGGGGTACGCCATGGCCAAGATGTTCATCAAGCTCATCAACAGCATTGCCGACAAAATCAACAACGACCCCGATATGGCAGGCAAGCTGCAGTGCTTCTTCCTCGATAACTACTCGGTAACCCTGGCCGAGCAGCTGATCCCGGCTGCCGACCTCTCCGAGCAGATTTCGACCGCCGGCATGGAAGCTTCCGGTACCGGCAACATGAAGTTCGCCCTCAACGGCGCGCTCACCATCGGAACCCTCGACGGTGCCAACGTGGAAATTCTCGAAGAAGTAGGCGAAGAAAACATCGTAATCTTCGGCCTCACCGTCGAAGAAGTGGAAGAACTCCGCCGCAGCGGCTACTCCTCATGGGAGTACTACAACGCCGATCCTGAGCTCAAAAAAGTGATCGATCAGATCAGAAACGGCTTCTTCAGCCCGGAAAATCCTTCCCTGTTCCACTCCATCACCGGTTCACTGCTCGACAGCAACGACTACTTCCTCGTTATGGCCGATTACCCGGCCTATGCCGAAGCGCAGAAAAAAATCGACGCGCTGTACCAAAATCCGGAAGAATGGTTCAAAATCGCGCTCTACAACACCGCGCGCGTGGGCAAGTTCTCCTCCGACCGCACCATCGCCGACTACGCAACCGACATCTGGGGTTGCGGCGATCAGCTCGGTCAGGGCCGCGAGTACCAGGGCTCCAAAGCCTGATGCAGCTTCCGTAGCTGAGATCAGCTTCGGGGCGCACATCCCCAAAAAGTAAAAGGCCGGTCTGCATTGCGCAGGCCGGCCTTTTTTTGCTGATTTATTTTCCGGATGATGTGCTCAAAAACCTGAACCCAAGCAACTTAGCACTCCGGGCTCTTTTTTTTGGGGGGGGGACTCCGTGCGCATCACGGTCAGTCGTGACAGATCAAAACCCCAAAACCCACGGCCGGTCCCTTGCTTTTTGGTCTCAGCTCTGGCCCAAAATCACACAGCTCACCTCAGCTACTGCACTGCCGGGAGCAGCCTGCCCTCACAAGCCCCGAAGCCGACCCGGTAGCCATCCCCCTGCGCCCAGCCGGTCATCACTACGGTGTCGCCGTCCTGCAGGAATTTGCGCTCCTCGCCGTTCGGGAACTTCAGCGGCTTGCTGCCACGCCAGCTCAGCTCGAGCATGGAGCCGTAGCTGTCCTCCGTAGGCCCGCTGATGGTGCCCGAAGCCAGCAGATCGCCGGTGCGCATGTTGCAGCCCGTTACCGCGTGATGCACCAACTGCTGCGCCATGCTCCAGTACAGGTACCTGAAATTGGAGACGCAAACCGTGTGGGGCGCGTCCATGTTTTCACCCTGAATGCCGACCTCCAGCCGGATGTCGTAGGTTTGGTCGGGGCGCGCAGGCTTCAGGTAATCAAGCACTTCGGGCTCGCTTTGCACGGGGCCTGCCGTGCGGAAAGGCTCGAGGGCCTCCATGGTGATGATCCACGGTGAGATGGTCGTGCCGAAGTTTTTGGCCAGGAAGGGCCCGAGCGGCACGTATTCCCACTTTTGGATGTCGCGGGCGCTCCAGTCGTTCACCAGCGCCAGGCCGAAGATGTTATCCTCGGCTTCTGCCATCGGCAGGCGCTGCCCGAGGCGGTTGCCGCCGCTCACGAAGAAGCCCATCTCCAGCTCGAAATCTACCAGGCGGCTCGGTCCGAAAACCGGCGCTGCGGCATCATCGGCTTTGGTCTGCCCCATCGGGCGGTGCAGCGGCGTACCGCTGATGACGACCGAGCTGCTCCGCCCGTGATAGCCCACCGGCAGGTGCAGCCAGTTGGGCTGCAGGGCGTTATCCTTGCCGCGGAACATGGTGCCCACATTGGTGGCATGCTCGCGGGAGGAGTAAAAATCGGTGTAATCGCCAATCTGCACCGGCAGCTCCGTAACCACATCCTTCATGGGGATGAGCACCCGCTTTTGCAGATCGGGGTCGTTTTTCAGGCGGTCGTCTTTACCGGAAAGCAGATCGCTGATCACCTTCCGGGCCTCGGTGCGCGCCGCCTTGCCCAGGTCCATAAATTCATTGAGCCAGCGCTCTTCAAACACATCCTGATTGCGGAGTACGGGTCCGTCGAAAAAGCCGAGCGTTTGCAGCACTTTGAGGTCAAGCACAAAATCGCCGATGGCCACACCAATACGCGGCTCGTGCTTCGCACTCGGCCGAAAAACCCCGTAGGGCAGGTTTTGGATGGGGAAATGGGACTCTGCCGGGATGTCGAAAAAAGCTTTCAGGGCGGGATCGGTGGTTGCGTCGTAGGTAGGCATGTAAGAAAGGTAAAATGGAGGTTGAAATTAAAGTTCGGGGCGGGCAGGCAGCAGGCCGAGGGCGTGCAGGTCTTCGAGGGGTTCTGCGAAGCTGCAGCTGCCGTAAGAAGTGGCAAGGATTGCGCGGCTTTGGCGCAGCTGCGCCGTACTCAGGCTGAAATCGCGGTAGCCAAAGCCCTCATTGGTGAAGCGGAAGGAAGCCGCCTGCTCATCGGCCAGCATGGTTTCGGTTTGGGAGATGCGCCAGCCGTGCGCTTTGGTGAGGGCGAGCGCGCCAAACACATTGAGAAAGCCGTGCATGCGGGTGCCGACACTCTCGTTGAAGTGCCGCACAGGATGATGCAGACCCGCGGTCGCTTTCATGGGCACACCGGCCTGCACGCAGGCGTGAATGGCGCAGGCGACCTCCCCAACGGAGGGGAACATTTCGGCCTTTACACCGCCGCAGCGCAGCTTGAAACCGGTGAGCGCGCCGCCGAAGGAAGGCTGCACGGCCGCAAGCGCCGGCACGAGGCGGTGAACGGTGCTGTGCCAGCTGCCATCGCGTTTGGGTTCAAAGAAGAAATCGGGCGCGCAGCTCAATGTTTCGCGGACCTGCGTGATGTTTTCGCTCAGAAGCTCCCGGAGGGGCTCCGGCTCGGGCAGCTCTTCGGGCAGGCGCACTTCAAAAGCGCTGATGCGCACCGCAGCGCCGTGCCGTTCAAGAAAGGTCTGCGCTTTGTGCAGAGCGGCTTCAAAATGATTGCGGTACAGGGCCGCATCGGTACCGCCGCCGGCGAGCACCGAAAACGGAACGGGTCCGGCTGCCGTCGCCTGCTTTTGGAAACCGGCGGCGTAGCCGTCGAGCTCGTCCAGCCGGGCAGCCGGCACAACAAAGGCACCGAGCTGCGGCGCAAAGGGGCCGGAGCGGTAGCGCAGAAAATTTTCGATGGCAGGCGCCATATCAAGCGCAGCCGGCGGAAAAAGGCCGGCGTAGTCGATAAGGCCGGCCGTAAAGGCACTCAAAGCGGCCTGCATAGATTGCGTTTGCTGCATAGTGAGGGAAATGAGGTCGAATCAAAAAAAATCAGAACGGTTTCTAACCGTAACGGTTGAGGCTCAAAATGTTGCTTTTGCGCCTAAAATGCAAAAAGCGGCTTTCGGCACAGCAGCGGGGCCGGGCACAGGACACATCCCCCCGCACCCCAAAAAAACTACAGATATTTGAGCAGCAGTTTCATGAGCTGATCCGGCATTTGGGCCATGGGCAGGTGACCGGCTTCGGGCATAATTTCGGTGCTGCAGTCGTGGTACCAGCGGGCAATTTGGGGCGCGTAGGAAGCCTTCACGAGGCGGTCACGGTCGCCGATGATGAGCACGGTTTTGCCCGGATAATTTTTCAGGCGGTGAAGCTCGCCCCGGGCCTTGAGGCTGATGCCCGGAAACGACCAGCCGATGTGGCGCAGGGCGCGGTAGGTGGCGGCTTTTTTCTCGCGGGGCAGGTTGGGGATGAGGAATTTCACAAAGGGCGCCAGGAAAAGGTCACGGCGGATGAGCTGACGCATCGGGAAACTGCCGAGGATGCGGAACATGTAGTCCTCCGGCGGGTAGTAGCCGCCCGGGGCAATGAGCACGAGGGTGCGGGTGCGCGCCGGGTACAGGCTTGCGAACATGGCGCCAATACGCGAGCCGAAGGAGTGGCACAGCAGATACACCCGCCCAATACCAAGCTCCTCAAGCAGGGCGGCCAACCCGTGCACGTAGCTTTCAAGCTCCATCTTTTCTGTTGCAGGCGCGGCTTCCGTGCGGCCGTGCCAGGGCAGCGACAGGCCCCAAAGGCGATATTTCTCCGGCAGCAGACCTCTAAGCCGCCGGAAGGTTCGGGCATTACCGCCAAAGCCGTGCAGGGCCAGCACAAGCTCAGCTCCCTCCCGATCCGGATGGTAATCAATGATTTCGGTCGAAAAACCGTCAATGTCGGCAAAAAAAGTGTTCATAAAACCGGCAAACCCTTCCTGAGAAATTAGAACGCTGATTAATTACAGAGAAAAAACCCCGCTTTTTCCGGAACAAAACAGGATTTCGGGGGCATGCTGTGCTGCGCGCAAAATTAAACAAATGATTAATACCAAACCTCAAAAAAGCGCAGTTCAAAAATAAAGCCCGGGAGAAAGTGCTTAAATTACGACATAAAGTTGAAAATTAATGACAGATGTCGTATCATCGGAGTAAAGCAAAATAAAACCCTTAAATCAAGCATCCATGAGCAATCCCAAACACATAAACCTCCTCGAAGATACCGCTGTGCCCTACCTCAGCGACAAAACTTCCCGCAAATTTTTGGGCATGGCAAGAACCGGCGTAACCATCAGCGAGCTCAATCAGCTCATGGAGTCCGCGCCGCTCACCCTCAGCGATTGGGCGCACATCCTGTGCATATCCGAGCGCAGCCTGCAGCGCTATCAGAAAAGCGGTCACCGCTTTCCGGTGCCCGAGTCGGAGAAATTACTGCGCATAGGTCAGCTCTTCAACAAGGGTCGCTCGGTATTTGGCAGCGATGCAAAGTTCTTTGGCTGGCTCCGCGATCGCTCGGCCGCCCTCGGCGGCGAAAGCCCGCTAAGCCTGCTCGACAGCATCTTCGGCCTCGATATGGTGCTCGATGAGCTCATCCGCATCGAGCACGGCGTGTTTGTTTAGGTCTGCCCGCCATGCTTGTTTACCGCGCTACATCTGAGCTGTATGCAAAGGACCTCAGCGGTACCGGCGCCAAATTAGCCGGTGGCCGCTGGAACAGCCGCGGCATTCCCGCGCTGTATGCGTCCGAATCGCGGGCGCTGTGTCAGCTTGAGGTTCTCGTGCACATTAACCTGAAGCAAATGCCCGACGACCTTGTTCTGCTGAGTCTTCATGTGCCCGATTATCTGCCGGTTCGTACCATCACGCTTCGGGAACTCAGTTCTGGCTGGGATGCCTTTCCTCCGGATCCTTTTACCAGGGAGTTAGGCGACGAACTGCTGCGGGACCCTGGCTGCTGCGTGTTTCGGGTGCCTTCATCGGTAGTGCCAGAAGAATACAATTATGTGCTCAATCCGGCTTCGAAGGCTTTTCATGAGATTGAAATAGCCGATGAGCGGGAACTCGGGCTCGACCGTTTTTTCTTTCCGAAGCCTAAATAGGCGTATTGGCCAACATATAGCAGCTGTTCTGATTTGGAAATGAAGTATCTGTTATTTATCGTCACTGCGTTAGCGTAATTCCAACTTTATTTAATTGTTAGCAATCTGATATGAAGTATTTATCCGTCATAAAAACCCTGCTGCTTGCTGCCATGAGCGGCCTCTTTTTCTTTACCGGCTGCAGCAGCGACCAAAGTCCGGATCTCATCATCACCAACGCGCACATTGTAACGGTAGATGAAAGCCTGCCCGAGGCCGAAGCCATTGCCCTCCGGGACGGCATCATCATAGCGGTTGGCGATGCTGCAACCATTGAGGCTATGGCCGGCCGCCGCACCGAAGTGAAAGACGCGCAGGGCCGTCTGATCACGCCCGGCTTTATTGATGCGCACGCGCATTTCTGGGGCGTCGGGAGCCTGCGGCTGCAGCTCGACCTGCTCGGCAAGCCAAGCTGGCAAAGCATAGTTGATGCGGTTGCCGAGGCTGTGGATCAGGCTGAGCCGGGCGCTCTCATTGTTGGGCGCGGCTGGCATCAGAATGACTGGCATGAGGCGCCGGCACGCATGGTTGGCGACCTGCCGCATCATGAAAAGCTGAGCGCGGTTTCACCTCACAATCCGGTGATTCTTACACATGCGAGCGGGCACATGACCTTCGCCAACGCCTACGCCATGGCGCAGCTTGGCATTACGGCGGAAACGCCCGACCCGGCCGGCGGCGAAATTGTGCGCGAAGCCGACGGCAGCCCCGCAGGTCCGTTTCGTCAGCGGGCCTCCAACCTGCTGGCACCGCTGCGAAATACCTGGGAGCCGGATATGGCGCAGGTCGTTCGCATGGCTGAGCGCGAAGCCCTGAGCCTGGGCATCACCACCTTTGGCGATGCGGGTACGCCGGTGCATCATATCCGCGAGATGATGCGCGTGCACGAGCAGGATCCGCTGCAGGTGAGGCTGCACCTGATGGTGCGCGACCGCACCGATGTGATGACCGAAGCCCTGCCCGAACTTGCCGGCGCCATTGCGGGCGACCCGTATTTCCGGGTGAGCGGCATCAAGCGGGCCATCGACGGGGCGCTGGGTACGCACGGCGCCTGGATGCTCGAACCTTATGCCGACAACCCCGGCACGGCGGGCTTCAACACTACCCCGCTGGAAACCATCCGCGAGGCCGGTGAGCTGGCCCTCGAGCATGGCCTGCAGCTGGCCGTACACGCCATCGGCGACCGCGGCAACCGCGAAGCACTCGACCTGTACGAAGCCCTTTTTGAGGAACACGGCGTGTACGGCCCCTACCTGCGCTGGCGCATCGAGCACGCGCAAAACCTGCACCCCGACGACGTGCCGCGCTTCCGCGAACTCGGCGTAGTTGCCGCGATGCAGGGCGTACACGCTACTTCCGACGGCCCCTGGGTTGCCCGGCGCATTTCCGAAGCGCGGGCACAGCGCGGCGCCTACATCTGGCGCACCCTGCTCGAAAACGACGTCGTAATCATCAACGGTACTGATGCGCCGGTTGAGCGCCTCAACCCCATGCACAGCTTCCACAGCTCGGTAACCCGGCTGATGCCGACCGGCGACATTTTCTTCGGTGAGCAGGTAATGACCCGAGAAGAAGCCCTGCGCAGCTACACCCTCGACAGCGCCTACGGCATCTTCCGCGAAAACGACCTCGGCTCCCTCACCCCCGGCAAATTCGCCGACCTCGTAATCTGGAGCGGAGATTTCATGCGGGATGATACCGAAACCATCCGCGACATCCTGCCCCTCACCACCCTCGTAGGCGGCAGGGTGGTATATACGGCGCCGTAGGGTTTCGAACTTCAAAAACAACCTATGGGGTTGCCCATAGGTTGTTTTTCCTCCCGACTCGTGCTGTTCAAGTGGTAACTATCCGTACAAAAATGCCCGGAGTCAGTTATAAGGTTATTGGAGATTATCAGATCAGGGTTTTTAAATGATGAGCATGGAGTTGATTAATGCAATGAAAATTTTCCCCTCAAACGCAGATAATCTGGCTTAAGTAATGGAAAGCTACCAATCCCTCCAGAAATCGCTGATCAATCAAATCTTTTAGTTATTGTATTCAACGAACTTAATAGGGCGGAGTATTACATCATCCAACAGCTGGGTTATGGGTATGATTGTCAATTTGCGAGCAGAAAATATCGCCTATGGTAATCCACGATATTTTCCGGCACAGCTGTTTCCCGGGGCCGGTTTATTTAGTAATATTGCAAATCGCGATACGCAATATTACTGATATGAAATCACAAAATCAGCAACTTAAACCGCAGGATGTTTGTCTCTTACTTAAAATTGTAAGCGATAACAACCCTGAATGGAATCAAAAACCGGTAGCAGAGGCCCTGGGTTTGAGCCAGTCGGAAGTGAGCGAAGCCGTAGCCCGGTGTAAATATTCCGGCTTATTGGCTCACAATGGCAAAACGGTGATAAAAATGGCACTGCTTGAGTTTTTGCAATACGGGCTAAGGTATGTGTTCCCCGTTAAACCGGGGGCCGTGGTACGTGGTGTACCTACTTCGCACTCTGCAAAACCCCTAAGCGATGTAATACAAAGTACAGAGGCGTATATTTGGCCCTATGGCAAAGGAACTGTGCGTGGGCACGGCATAACACCCTTGTACCCTTCGATACCTGAAGCAGCTTTGAAGGATGAAAAATTACATAAACTGTTGGCTTTAGCAGATGCCTTGCGGGTAGGCCGGGCCAGAGAAAGAGAGCTGGCAGTGAAGGAACTAAAAAAACGGCTGGAACTTGGTGAATAGAACCATCAATATTGCCGTAGTAGCCGAAGCCCTGCGGGATATCAAAGACCAAATGGTATTTGTGGGGGCGCAGTGGGGTGGGTTTATACACCGATGATCCGGCAGCCGATGAAATTCGCCCTACGCAGGATATTGATATCACTTTAAACATTCTCAGCCTCAGCCACTGGAAAAAAGTACAAGAACGATTGAGAGCACTCCGTTTTCATCCCGATCCCTTTGGTCATGCCATTTGCAGTTACAAAAACAAAGACATTCCGGTAGATATTATGGCCACCGAAGATGGTCCGTTAGGCCCTGCCAACCGTTGGTATAAAACAGGTTTTGAAAATTTATGGACGGCAAAAGCAAAAGATCAGCACATTAATATTCTTTCGGCACCTTGTTATTTAGCCACCAAATTCGAGGCTTTTAACAACAGAGGTTCCGACTATCGCACAAGCCACGATATTGAAGACATCATCTGTGTATTAGATAATCGGCTTGGAATAGTTGAGGAAATAGAAAAAGACGATCACCGCATCGCTGCCTTTATCAGGGAGCAATTACAACACATCGCCAGTAAAGGCATGATGCAGGAAGTTTTAATAGCACACATTCATCCCCTGATGTTAGCAGAACGTTTGCCGGTTTTAGAAGAAAAAATCAACCAAATACTCC